>DATMWO010000151.1:0-15504 GCA_035562475.1 Methanoregula sp. | reverse complement strand
TTCAGCAAGTGCAGCCGCAACCTTCTGCGTATGCCCCTTCCATGAAAAATACGCGATACGAACTGCCATTAGATATCCCTCAGGAAATACTAAGTCCCCTCCACGATAAAAAGGATTGGGGGAGCAGGGACAGGCAGCGGGTCTTTTAGCACGCACCGCAGGTTCCCCTGGTTCGGGATAATGGGAAATGACAGAAAAATACCATGAGATACCGGGGCTTAAGAGTGAAGGGATGGGGATTTTGTAAAAAGGGGAACTGAGCCGGGAAAAATTGGGAGATTGTGTTACACCGGTTGTACCTGCATGGGGAAGGGATAATCCTTATCAATGATGGTGTACTGGTCTCCGGATGTCATCGTCATGACTACGATCACCCGGTCAGTTTTCAACGTTCCCATAAGTGTCACGCTCTCGCCCATAACCGGATTCTTCCGGGCTGCCTGTTCCGTGACACAATCCGAGCGGACAACCGTGACATTCATCTGCTGGACCATCCCGTTCCCTTGTCCGCCATTGAACGTAACGGTAATTGTGGGGTCTGATGTTATCGTATTCCGGTCGACCGAGACACTCACGGATTGATAGGATGGCACCATCTGGGTTGGTCCGGGTACGAGTGAACAGCTCTGGGTCGGAGGTACAGTCTGCTGGGGTGTAGTGACCGCGACTGTGGGTACAGGTGTGGTGGGAGACGGGGAGGTATTCTGGACACATCCTGCGAAAAAAATACAGAGCATGAGCGTGAGGAAAATCAGGGAAAGAGAGACTTTTTTCATGGCAAGGGGTTTGTACCAATACCTATTAACTTCTCTCTCTCATTTTTTTCAAAACACCTAAGAATGGGCAAGGTATCCGGGTGCTTCAGCAGGAGATCTTTTTTTTAGGCCGGTTCAGAGATTGTTCAGTAATGGTGTGGTTTTATAAAGTCATATCTAGAATAGTTCTCCCACCAGCTCTCTCACCAAACGATTTGAAATCCATGCGCTAAGAGGTTGTGATCTTATGGATTCAGGATATGTTCCATCCATAATCCGGAATCAGCTGAAACCAGCAATGGTAATTTTTTTCCTGCTTACCCTTATCACTGGTATTTTCTACCCGCTTTTCATAACCGGAATCGCACAGCTGATCTTTCCTGTTCAGGCAAACGGGAATTTTGTAGTTCATGAGGGGAAGGTGGTAGGTTCAGCTCTTATTGGGCAACCGTTTACCTCACCCCGATATTTCTGGGGTCGTCCTTCTGCCACATCAGGCGCACCCTATAATGCCGGACTCTCGTCAGGCTCAAATCTCGGCCCCTCGAACCCTGCCCTCATCAATGTGGTGAATACCCGGGTAGAATCTCTTCATGCGGCTGATCCTGCAAATAAGCTCCCGATTCCCGTTGATCTTGTCACCTCCTCCGCAAGCGGACTTGACCCGGATATCAGTGTCGCTTCTGCCTATTACCAGGTTCATCGTATCGCCCTTGCACGCACCATGAGCGAAGAAAGTGTTCACTCTCTTGTTACCAGCTACATCGAACCCCGTCAGTTCTGGATCTTTGGCGAACCCCGGGTGAATGTATTGGCACTCAATCTCGCCCTTGATGACATGAGCAGGACCCACATCGTCCCTTCGTCATCACTTCAGCCGGATCTCCCACAATCAAACGAATCAGGATTGCGTGTTCCGGACTGGATTGTACTGATGCTCTTTTTCGGTGTCTTTGTGGTAACGGTCGTGCCTCTGGGACGATTCATGGTGAAGGTTATCAACGGAGAACCCCACATTCTCTCACCCCTCAGCACGCCGCTCGAACACCGCCTTCTTGCATGGGCGCAGGTAAAGACGGATGAAGAGATGGACTGGAAGACCTTTGCCATCGCAATGATGGTCTTCTCCCTTGTTGGGATCGTCTTCCTCTTTGTGCTCCAGCTGGTCCAGGCCGGCCTGCCACTCAATCCCGCTGGTGTAGGATCTCCCTCGTGGGATCTCTCGCTGAATACTGCAGTAAGTTTTGTTACGAACACTGACTGGCAGGCGTATGCCGGAGAGACCGGTGTCAGTTATCTCACCCAGATGATGGGGCTGTGCGTCCAGAATTTTACATCAGCGGCAACAGGAATGGCAGTCCTCGTTGGCCTCATATATGGTCTCTCCCGCAGGTCTTCTTCCACAATCGGAAATTTCTGGGTACTGCTTATCCGTAGTATCATGATCCTTCTCCCGCTCAGCATAATCCTCGCACTCATTCTGATATCGCAGGGCGCCGTCCAGACATTACAGGGACCGGTTACCGTTCCGCTCCTCGATCCGGTTCAGGATGCACGTGGGTCTCTGGTTACCACCCAGACGATTCCGCTTGGACCCGTTGCGTCACAGGTCGCAATCAAACAGCTTGGTGTAAACGGGGGAGGATTCTTCAACACGAACTCTGCTCACCCGTTCGAGAATCCGACACCGTTCAGCAATTTTATCGAGATTGTTGCGATTCTCCTGATCCCGGCAGCTCTCTGTTATGCATTCGGCAGGATGGTCGGGGCCGGGAGGAAAGGCATCAGTATCCTGATCGCAATGACCCTTATCTTCATACCCCTCCTGGGCTTTGCTATCTGGGCGGAACTCGGGGGCAATCCGGCCTTTACCGGGATGGGAATCGACCAGACCACGACTGTTCTCCAGCCAGGAGGCAACATGGAGGGTAAGGAAGTCCGGTTTGGTATTATGTCATCAGCCCTCTTCTCGGTAGTAACTACGTCGGCATCCTGTGGTGCGGTCAATTCAATGCACGATTCATACACTCCCCTGGGGGGTTTTGTCCAGCTCCTCATGATGCAGCTGGGGGAGGTTATTTACGGCGGAATCGGATCCGGGCTGTATGTCATGCTCGTTTTTGTAATCATCGCGATGTTCATTGCCGGGCTCATGGTCGGGCGGACACCGGAGTATCTCGGCAAAAAGATTGAACCAGGGGAAATGACCCTTGCCACCATCATTATTCTCATTCCCATCTTCCTGATTCTCATCTCTTCGGCAGTCGCGGTACTCGTGGATCCGGGAACAACCGCAGTCCTCAATCCGGGCCCCCATGGCTTCTCGGAGATCCTGTATGCCTTTACCTCTGCGTCCCAGAATAATGGCAGCGCTTTTGCGGGGCTGTCAGCCAACAGTGTATTTTATAATCTTATGACTGCTCTCTGCATGTTCATCGGTCGCTTCGGAACAGCAATTCTCACCCTGGCTCTCGCCGGTTCACTTGTCGTAAAAAAAATTGTTCCGGCGGGAGAGGGAACACTGTCAGATCATCGGCCCCTCTTCATTATCTGGCTGGTCTTTGTTGTGTTCATTATCGGGGTGCTCAGTTTCCTTCCGGCTCTTGCCCTCGGTCCCATTGTTGAGTATCTCATGCTTGGCGGGGGTGTTTGAACCATGCCGGAAACTTCCGGAAAGCGGGCTTCCCGTACACTTTTGCCGGCCATTTATCAGCGGGCGATAATCGATGCGGTTGTTAAACTCGATCCACGCGTGATGATCAGGAATCCGGTTATGTTCGTTGTTGAAGCTGGCAGCGCACTTACCACCCTGCTCTGGATCCAGGCGCTTTTTGGTAAAGGTGAAGCTCCTGCTGGATTCATTGGTGCCATTTCAGTGTGGCTCTGGTTCACCGTTCTCTTTGCTAACTTTGCTGAGGCACTTGCGGAAGGACGGGGCAAAGCACAGGCAGAATCCTTGCGGAAGATGCGGCAGGACACGCTGGCAAAAAAGCTCTATCTTGGGTATGAAGCAGTAAAAGGCAGGGAACCCATTCCTTCAGATTATCTTATCGTTTCATCATCCACACTTCACCGGAGCGATCTTTTTTATGTCAAAGCCGGGGATACCATTCCGGTTGACGGTGATGTAATTCAGGGGATCGCATCGGTAAACGAGAGTGCGATCACCGGAGAAAGTGCACCCGTCATCAGAGAATCCGGCGGCGACCGGAGTGCTGTGACCGGGGGAACGGTCGTGCTTTCGGACTGGCTCATCATCCAGGCGAGTGCAAATGCCGGTGAAGGTTTCCTCGACCACATGATCAGCCTTGTTGAAGGTGCGAAACGACAGAAGACACCAAACGAGGTTGCGCTGAATATCCTTCTCATCGGACTGACTGCAGTATTTCTCGTAGTCTGTGCAACGCTTTGGGCGTTCTCTCTGTATAGTGTGAAAGTCGCAGGTGCTGGTTCACCCGTCAGCATCACGGTCCTTGTCGCGCTGCTTGTCTGTTTAGCACCGACTACTATCGGAGGCCTGCTCAGTGCGATTGGTATTGCCGGGATGGACCGCCTTATCCGCAGGAACGTCATCACCACATCGGGGAGGGCAATCGAGGCAGCGGGTGACGTCGATGTTCTCCTGCTTGACAAGACGGGGACAATTACCCTTGGTAACCGCCAGGCAGTCGAACTTATTCCTGCTGACGGCACGGATATTCAGGATCTGGCGGATACTGCACAACTTGCGTCGCTGGCTGATGAGACCCCGGAAGGCCGTAGTATCGTTGTTCTGGTAAAAGAGAACTACGGGCTTCGTGGAAGGACTGTTGGGGCGACAGAATCCGGCACCGGGATGCAGTTTGTCCCGTTCTCGAGCCAGACCCGTATGAGCGGGGTTGACTTTGGCGATGTTCATATCCGTAAAGGTGCCGCAGATGTGATGTTTACCCATATTGAAATGAACGGTAATCCAGTATCAGAATCACTCAGAAAAGAAGTTGAGAAGATCTCGCTTGCCGGGGGGACTCCGCTTGTTGTCGCGAAAAACGGTAAGGCGTATGGCGTTATCCACCTCAAAGACATCGTGAAAGGCGGGATTAAAGAGAGGTTTATCCAGCTGAGAAAGATGGGGATAAAAACAGTGATGATTACCGGTGACAACCGTCTCACGGCAGCGACAATTGCCGCAGAAGCCGGCGTTGATGATTTCCTCGCAGAGGCGACACCGGAGAGCAAGCTGAACCTCATCCGTGAATACCAGACTGGCGGGCGCATGGTGGCGATGACCGGCGACGGGACCAATGATGCCCCGGCACTTGCCCAGGCTGATGTTGCCGTTGCCATGAATACCGGGACGCAGCCTGCACGCGAAGCTGCAAACATGATCGATCTGGACAGTAACCCGACAAAGTTGATCGAGATTGTCGAGATTGGGAAACAACTCCTCATGACACGGGGAGCACTGACCACGTTTTCGATTGCAAACGATCTTGCGAAATATTTTGTCATCATCCCGGCGGCGTTCATCATGATCTATCCTGCCTTAGCCGCACTGAATATCCTGGGCCTCAACAACGCTATCCTGTCAGCGGTGATCTTCAATGCATTAATTATTGTTGCCCTTATCCCGCTCGCACTTCATGGGGTGACGTACCGCCCGATGACTGCAGAAGTTGCCCTGCGGAATAATATTGTTCTGTATGGTATAGGCGGAATCATAGCCCCGTTTATTGGCATAAAGATTATCGACATGACGCTCGTACTGATGGGTGTGGGGTGATCTGGTCTCATGGTCATTGTTCCTGAACACCGTCCCGATCCCGATATCCTCCTTGCCCGGGTGCAGAGTGAAGAACGAACGAAAAACCGGGGTAAGCTGAAAATCTTTCTCGGGTATATTGCAGGTGTCGGGAAGACGTATGAAATGCTCCAGGCAGCACACCTCCGGCGCTCAGAAGGAATTGATGTTCAGATCGGATATGTCGAGACCCACGGCAGGCCTGAGACAGAAGCACTCCTCCGCGGACTTACGCTTATTCCAAGGAAGATGCTGGAGTACCGGGAGGTCACCCTCCCGGAATTTGACCTCGATACAACTCTCTCGCTCCATCCATCACTTGTTCTCGTCGATGAACTCGCACACACGAATGTTCCCGGTTCCCGGCACACGAAACGTTACCAGGATGTTGAAGAACTGCTTGACGCCGGTATTGATGTCTACACAACGCTCAATGTCCAGCATATCGAGAGTCTCAATGATGTTGTAGCCCAGATAACGGGTATCGTTGTCCGTGAAACAGTCCCCGACCGGGTTATTGATGAAGCGTCAGAGATTGAAGTTGTCGATCTCACCCCCTCAGAACTTCTCCAGAGATTGCGGGAAGGGAAAGTCTACGTCCCTGATATGGCAGCCCGCGCAATAGAGCAGTTCTTCAACGAGGGAAACCTCTACGCATTGCGTGAACTAACCCTCCGTCGTGCAGCAGAGCGAATCGATGAGCAGATGCTTGCCTATATGCAGACCCGGGCGATTCCGGGGCCATGGGCTGCCGGAGAGCATATCCTGGTCGCGATTGGCTCGAGTCCGTTATCCGAGCGACTGGTGAGAACCGCGAGAAGGCAGGCCGACCGCATGGGAGCCCAGTGGACTGCAATTTACATTGAAACTCCGGCCCACTACCGGCTTTCAAAAGAAGCAAAGGAGCAACTGACCCGGACCTTACAGCTTGCTGAAAAACTGGGAGCTACTACAATTACCCTGTTTGGGCTTAGTATTGCGACAACAGTGATCGATTATGCACGCCAGCACAACATTACCCGCATCATTATCGGGAAAACACTCCGCCCCCGGTGGCAGGAGTATGTTTTTGGGTCTGTCGTCGATCAACTCATCCACGACAGCGGTACTATTGATATCTACGTAATCAGCAGCAGTGAACATATTCCACAAAAAATTGGTGACCTGGATTTCCTGCTCCCGGTAACCCTCCCCCGGGATTACCTCGCATGCATAGGACTTGTCGGTGTCATTACCATTATTGGCTGGCTGGTAAAGTCGTTTATTTCTCCGACAAATCTCGCAATGCTTTACCTCCTTGCTGTTGTGGTTATTGCATTCAGGAAAGGACTCAAGCCTGCAATTTTTACTGCCATTATCGGAGTTCTTGCGTTTGATTTCTTTTTCATCCCGCCTTACCTTACGTTCAGGGTGAGCGATACCGAATACCTCATCACCTTTGCAGGGATGATTATCGTCGGTGCCCTCATCAGCCTGCTGGTGACCAGAGCACGTGAACATGCCTATGCCGCGCAGGCGCGGGAGAATGAGACCGGTACGCTGTATGCACTTTCGCAGGACCTCGCTGTTGCTGCCGATGCTGAATCGATCATTTCTGCGGTTACCCGGCACATCCACGAAATATTTCACTGGGAAAGCGTAGTCCTTCTTCCGGACAAGGAACATATTATTGTACATCCATCAGATTCCGGGCTGGTACTGGATGCAGATGACATCGCAGTGGCAACCTGGGCTTACCAGCATAATAGTAGTGCCGGGTATGACACTGACACCCTCCATGGATCACGGCTCAGGTATATCCCGCTTCAGAGTTCCGATAAGGTTATTGGAATACTGGGTGTGAAACCTGCCGATCCAGAGGGAGTTATTACTCATGAACAGGAGCGGATCCTCACGGCTTTCGCCAACCAGATGGCTCTTGCTCTTGAACGGGTGAATCTGGTCAGAATTTCTCAGGTATAGAGAAAATATTTTTTATACATCCTTCCAATTTCCTCCTTCTCTGAAAACCAATGAGATTTTTTTGTCCACCTTCAAGGTATTCCTCATTTGTAAGACCCGAACAAGTCAGCGTTTCTCTGCGTCGCGGGATTGACTCAATTGAGCGCAGGGAATGAGTATGATCACCATCAACGAACACGCTGTGAATCTGGTAGCAGGAGCGGGCTTGAGCAGCCGCTGGCTCAAAAGTATCACGACAAACCCTCTGTGTCATCAAACAAAGAGAGAGAAAAAAGATTTCGTGCACGAAACAATAAACAAACCCGGGAATTATCCTTTATAGCGATGGTATTTCAGTTGGGGTAATCCGCTCATATACATGGAGTCATCGAAGGAATCGTACATCCAGTCAGTAGTGTCACCGGTAATGGATTGTAATGTATAGAGGCCAGGTTCTTTTTTTGTCCACGTACCATTATCCGTTGTATCCCCGCGATTCAAAAAGAAATTCGTGGCAGTAAACGTGTGGTTTTCATAAAAAATGATGTGCCGGTCTGATGCCGGCAACTCTCCTCCAATCCACTGGCCGAGGATGGGTTCAGGAGTGTTGCTAAGAATATGCATGCCCGGCAGCTGGACGCACCCTGCTACGAGTATTGAACAGAAAACAACCACAGAAATAATGCCCCATGATTGCATACCTGAGATTGAATAGTTCTGACACGTTTAAGCTTTCCTTTATCATGAGTAGCAGGTGCAGGTCAGCCTCAGAGCCTCGTTCGCGTTCGTACTCACGCTGACACATTCGGTGGTTGCGCATGACTACGATCAACGAGCGACGAAACACACCCAAAGCAGGCAACGCAAGGATGTTGTGGCATCATCGTTCTGACAGAACAATCCGGAAAACACAAGGGGGTCCGTGAGAAGAGCGGAACGGAGGCAGTGCCAGCGAAACGGGGTGCAGCGGACATACAGTCTTGACCGATCTTCATGCTGGAAAAGGATCATTGAGATGAACTGACGATTGCATCAAACAAAAAATTACCCTCTGTCTGACCTCGGTTTAAATTCCCGTTCACAAAGATCGGGACCCTTACCGATGTTTGTGATTCCTGTTAAAAGATGAACTGCGGATGGGATGGTGTATCACCAGGTACCGTAACGGGGTTACTGTATTACCGGAAATAATCCACAACATTCCGGAACAGCTGCATATTCATCGACTCTGAGGGGAGTGCCAGGCCCTCGCGTTTCATCTGTTCCTTCCGGAGCGGCCAGTCGTAGAGATTGACAAATTCCATTGCCCGTTCCGGATGCGGCATCAGGCCCAGCACCTTGCCATCCGCAGAGGTGATACCGGCAATATCTTCCACCGAACCGTTGGGGTTGAAAGGATATTCTCCCTCGGCCGGGTTCAGGTCATCCCGGCAATAAGTGAACGCGATCATCTTCTGGCGCTTTAAACGGAGCAGGGTCTCTTTGGAGCAGGAGAAATTACCCTCCCCATGGGCAACCGGGCACCAGAGCTTTGTGATGGTACGGGTCCAGAGGTTGTCAGCTGCAGGTTTCAGGGTCACAAACCGGCACTCCAGTCTCCCGCCCCGGTTGGGCATCAGGGCGATATCACGGTTGTACTGTTTGTCGAACGCCGGCACGAGACCGAGGTTTGCCAGTATCTGGAACCCGTTGCAGATTCCCAGCACCAGGTTGTCGCCATCCAGAAATTCCTCCAGATCTTCCCAGAGGTTGTTGCGTACCCGGTTTGCATACGCATTGCCGGCACCGGTATCATCCCCATAGGAAAACCCCCCCGGGAAGACCAGCAGCCGGTAGTCGGCGAGCCGGTTCCGTCCTGCAATCAGGTCGTTGATGTGGATGATGTCTGACGCCATGCCTGCCCGGGCGAGCACTTCCTGCGTCTCCATCTCGGAGTTGATCCCAAAGCCGCTCATGATAAGGGCTTTTTCCGGGATCATTTCCTGCACGGCCGTTACCTTCGCTGAGGCCATACGTTTTATCGTCCTGCGGGAAACCGTCATGTCAGTACCCCCTGAACGGTGCCTTGTAGGCCGCTTCGAGTTCATCGACGGGCAGGTCCAGCAGGAGCTGGCGGGACGTGATCCGCAGGGCCCTGCCACTCACCCGCCCGAGCAGGATCGCATCAGGTCCGGCGATCAGTTCGAATGCACGCTTGTGGTGCGGTGCAACCGTGACCACAAACCTGCCGAGGGACTCGGAAAAGAGGTAATAATCAGGCCGCATCTCCCCGGGGATGGTGAGATCCATCCCGAGCCTTCCGGCGATTGCAACCTTTGCAAGGGCAGTCCCGAGACCCCCGTGACCGACAGGGTAGGCTGAAACCACAAGTTCACGGGAGATGGCTTCGGTGAGCCGATGGTAGCGTTCGATCACCGTTGCAGTGTCAAGCGCCGGTACGGTATTGCCAATTCCCCCAAGGTGGGCAAAATACTCTGAACCGCCCAGTTCTTCGTGGGTATCACCGATGACGTACACCAGGTCGCCGGCAATCTTGGCATCCAGGGACACTGCCCTGATCACCTCCGGGTGGATCCCGATGGAGGAGATGAGGAGGGTAGGGGGCACGGAGACCTTTACCCGGTTGTTCTGCGCATCATACCCGGAGAAATCATTGTACATGCTGTCCTTACCGGAGATAAACGGTGTACCAAACGCGGTGGCAGTATCATAGCATGCCTGTGCCGCGAGCTTGAGCTGCCCGAGGCGTTCCGGCTCATCGGAGGAGCACCAGCAGAAATTATCGAGGATCGCAATGGTATCCAGCGGAACACCGATCGCGATCAACCCCCGTATCGCGAGGTCAATCCCTGCAGCAGCCATACGGTAGGGATCAAGCTCTGAATACGAGGGGAACAGTCCCTGGGATAACCCTACACCCTTCTTCGATCCCGGTACGACCTTTGTCAGCGTGGCTTCTGCCTGCACGCGGCCGATACCCTGCATTGGACCCAGCACATGACCTCCCTGCACCGTATGGTCATACTGGAGGGAGATGAACTCTTTTGAGCAGAGGTTCTTCCGTTTCAGCATCGCAAGCATCGGTGCATCAAGCCGGTCCGGGCGGGGAGTTTCCGGTTCCGGATACGTTTTTTTCGTATACGTGGTTTTCAGGTGTTTTTTCGGCAGGCCGTTGTGCAGGAAGTCGAGGCTGATATCCATCACCACGCTGCCATGACACTCGACAACACACCTGCCGGAATCCGTAAACGTACCAAGAACGGTTGCCTCGACTTCCCGCCGCTCCATCAGCTCCATGAACGCGTTGAGTTTCTCCGGGGGGACAGCTAAGGTCATCCGTTCCTGCGATTCCGAGATCCAGACCTCCCAGGGTGCCATGCCGTGATATTTCAGGGGCACCCGGTCAAGATACACGTGGCAGCCGTTACACTCCTTAGCCATCTCCGCGACCGAACAGGAGATCCCTCCCGCCCCGTTATCCGTGATGCTGCGGTACAGGCCAAGGTCCCGGGCTTCCTTGACGATCACGTCGGAGAACTTCTTCTGGGTGATCGGGTCGCCGATCTGGACAGCAGTAACCGGGCTTTGCGGATCCAAGGCTTCTGACGAGAAGGTGGCGCCATGGATGCCGTCCTTACCTACCCGTCCTCCGGCCATCACGACCAGGTCGCCGGGCTGCGCCTGTTTCTCGTAGAGTTTCCTGCGGTCATGCTCCAGCGGCATCACGCCAACGGTGCCGGCAAATACGAGTGGTTTTCCCCCGTAGCGGTTGTCGAACCAGCACCATCCCTGCGGCGTGGGGATGCCCGAACAGTTGCCCCCGACACCAACACCCCGGACAACACCGTCAAGGATCTGGCGGGGGGAGAGGATCGGGTTAGAGCGGTCTTTTCCCCGGAACAGGAGCGGGTCCGTGTCCGGGTCACCGACGCAGTACCCGTAGACATTGATGCAGGGTTTTGCCCCGAGCCCAAAACCGATCGTATCCCGGTTCACCCCGACGATGCCGGTCAGGGCGCCGCCAAAAGGATCAAGGGCCGAGGGGGAATTGTGGGTTTCGACCTTGTGGGTCACCAGGTAGTGGTCATCAAAGATGATGGCGCCGGAATTATCCGTAAACACGGTCACGCAGATGTCGTTGGCCCCTTTATCATGGCGGATGGCATTGGTGGCCGCCTGGATATAGGTCTTATAGAGCCCGTCAGGGACATCATCATCCAGAGGAGATGCAAATATTGTGTGCTTGCAGTGCTCGCTCCAGGTCTGGGCAAGGGACTCGATCTCCACATCCGTCGGTTTCCTGCCGTTTCTGGAGAAATAGTCACGGATGGTGTGCAGCTGGGCAAGGTCAAGTGCGAGCGGCCCCCGCCTCTGGCCGGTCAGGGTATCGATAATCCCCTCTTTTCCCAGGGTCGTGAGTTCAGCGTCATCAAGATCAAGATCAACCGTTTCTGCAGTTGGCAGTTCATGCAGGCAGACAAGAGGAACGACCGGATCCATACCTGTGCTCCCGTATTCCTGCCGGGTTTTTATCAGGACCCGGTTTACGAGGGGATTTGCAAGCGTTGAGGCAAGTTTTTGCAGGGCTGCAGCCTTGAGGTTCCCGCAGACAAGGAAAAGCTGCGATGTGTACACGGCTTCCCCTTCGCAAAATGTCATGGCAAAATAATCTTCAATCGTCTGGCGGGCAGTCGCACCAACATTATCGGTCACCCCCGGCAGGAATCCGACTTCAATCGCGTAATCAAACACAGCGCCCGTGGCCTTGTCCACCGAATATTTCTGGACCACAGGATTTGTAAGCAGCCCGCCAATCTGCGAGAGCTCATCCGGGGTAAAATCCCGGGAGCTGGTTGCCAGGGTATAGACATCGATGAGGTGGAGGGAGTCGACCGGGAAGCCTAATGAACGAATCCTGTCGGTCCGGACGGTCAGCCGTGGATCGATGGTATAGTGAACTTCTATCCGGTGGACGTAAGACGTCATGTGTACTGATTATACCTGAACCATCAAAATAGCTCTGTGTTTCATGATGAAGACACAATGTGGCTCCACAGAATACTCTGAACTTTGGTTTGAATTTGAAAGGACTGTAATAATGAAGGATGGACAGTGCTGGTTTCCATAAAACACCCCCGCGCCTATTTACGATAGTGACGCAGTACCTGGTGAAGATGTAGTGAATTTTGGGGAGGCATCACCGTGTAGTGAAACCCCTGAGTGTTCAGCTTGGTATCGGGCATTTCCAATAAAAACCGTGGCGTTGCTCGTTAATGCGGGAATTGACCGGTGTTCACTTCTATGACAGGATGAATGCCAATCCCGATGGGGCGCCCCTGGGGCGGATCATTGATTATCAAAAAAAACTCCTTCCCTGCAGTGCCCTGGAAAGGCCCTGAAACAGGGGTGCTTCGGAGAGATCACGATTTTAACGGTTTGGGTGTGAAACTACAGGTCCACACCCGATTTTCCCGAGCCAAAAAAGGAGGGATTCAGGAAAGAACCGTTACCAGGTAACCTTCAGCGCATCTTCAAGTTTCATTATCGGACTGACATGGGCAATGCCAAATCCGCTGAATGGGCCGACAATTTTGATCAATGCCTCTTCATCCGGCGCATCAAATATCGCTACCGATGTGTGCCTGCCGATGAGCAGGTACCGGTTGATGAGCTTCACTTCCTGGGGATACTTGAAGTGCTTCCAGAGCTCGATCACCTTGTGGGTATTTTCCGGTCCGAATTTGAACCAAAGAATAAACAGCATGTCTCATCACCTCACTAACCTGACTACCCCTGCTGCCCTGAATTACGCGGATGGATCGGGGGGGAACAATAGAAAAGTATGTACACTGTTTCAGGACATTGACAGGTAATTATTATTCGATCTCATATATTTTTCGCACCGGAACTATGGATTTTATGATCAGCCGTGGGATTGTGCAGGTCTGAGTTCCTCCCTGATATCCTGGCAGTAAAACACTGAGACGGAACAGGGGGATTAACCCCCAACAGGATTATATATTGCGAGCAGTATGTATTGATTTAATTAAGGGCATTTCCCTGTCACATTCTTTCGCTCCCTGATCGGATTGCTGTGTTGTTGAGGTGAAAAATGTTTAAAAAAATTCTGTTCCCGACTGATTTTTCCGTGGAGGCAAATACTGAACTCAGATGTATCACCAGTATTCCCGGGATCCGGGAAATAATCCTTCTCCATGTAATCAGACAATCCGTTGTTCCGAAGGGAGCTCCGATGGTTGAAAGTCTGGCAGTTCAGACCGCTGAAATCTATCTCCAGAAAGCAAAAACCTACATTGCAGGGCTCAACCCGGATATAAGGGTGATGCTTGAAGAAACAGCATCAACGGATATTACCGGCTCAATTCTTGAAAAAGCGGAAGAACATGGTGTCAGCCTGATTGTCATCCATGCGAACATAAAGGGTATCATGAAAGGTGTGCTCCTCAATTGTGTATCATCGAAGGTTCTCTGCCGCATCAGTAAAATCAATATCCTGATCATGCCTAATCCCCTTGTCGATGCCCTGACCGGCAGGACGTATGAAAAGTTCTGTCCAATGATCTTCTCCCGTATCCTCTGCCCGACAGATTTTTCAGAGTCCTCAATAAAAACAACCGCTCTTACCGGCGCTCTGCATAGTGTGGGAGAGATAATTCTCCTGAATGTCGTTCAAAAGGTTGAACCGGGTATTGACTTTGGGGAAGCTGCTAAGGCAGCAGAGCTCCGGATCAGAGCACTCTGCGACCAGCTTGCCAGTCTCGGCATCAAGACGAGAAGTATCGTGGTGACGGGCAAACCCGAAACCGAGATTCCACGGATTGCTGAAGAAATGGACGTATCCCTCATCTGGATGAGATCTCCTGCAAAAGGGTGTCTTCACGACTTCTTTTTTGGCAGCACGGTGCATGACGTAGCCATGCACTCGGCACGGCCGGTGATTATCATCCGGTCCGATGAATAACGGGGATACCGCACACCAGGATTTTTTTGGTGCACCCAATACCTGATGGCGATAGTATAATTACCGGGAAATTAAACTACGAGATTGTATGTCTGGTACTGATGCCCCGCCACTGTGGGCGGTACTGGGATCGCTTGGCAACATCATTTTATCTGTTGGCATGATATGGTACCTTCTTCTCTTCTTAACTTCGTGCAGCACCTGTCCGGCACGACCGTTCGCGATTGTATTTATGGTCGCATTCGGGGTAATTATTGCGCTTTCCGCGTTTGAGCTGTTCAGGCTCTTGTTTTCAGAGAGAAAAAAATCCGGCTCGCTGGTTGCAAAAATAATAGAGATTGATGCCAGGGTGAACTAAGGTCAGTCAGCAATCCCATTCTATACCGTTTTTATGCGGGGGGTTTTGTTTTTCATAGTCTGGTCAGGATTCCCTATCAGCCGTATTGTTATTGTCTGGGGTAAAGGGAGAAGACGGATAAAAACAGAAATGAAAGATATTTATCCCGCATCAGGAAAAATCAATCAGGATATGCATATTCAATCGCTCAGGCTGCTCCACGATACCTTTCCTGCAACAGATTGTTATCCGTTTAACCTGGAAATTTTCAAAAAGACCGAAGGCATAGCATTTGCCCGGCCGGTAACCTTCTTTATCGGGGAGAACGGGACCGGAAAATCGACCCTCCTCCGGGCTATCGCCCGCAGCTGCTCTATCCATATCTGGGAAGAGCATGTGGGAACAAACGACCGCCACAACCGGTATGAAGATCTCCTGCACCAGTCTCTCCGGATCGAGTGGACCGACGGGAAGGTCCCGGGATCGTTCTTTGCCTCGGAAATTTTCCGTCATTTCGCCGAGATCCTTGACCAGTGGGGCATGGCCGACCCTGACACCCTGAAGTATTTCGGCGACGGGACTCTCGTGGTAAAATCGCATGGCCAGTCCCATATGAAATTTTTTGAAACCCGTTTTCAGAGAAAAGGACTTTACCTGCTGGACGAACCCGAGAATGCCCTGTCGCCAAAGATGCAGCTCGAACTGTTAC
>DATMWO010000150.1:0-2652 GCA_035562475.1 Methanoregula sp. | reverse complement strand
TACCGATCCAGTGCCGGAACACAGATAAATCCTCTCTTTCGTACCTTCCTGATAGGGCATGGACCCAGTTCGACACAATGAAGGACTCTTCCATATAACCGGACCGGTACAGCTCCTCACAGAGTGCGAATATCTCTGCTTTCGGACGCCCTTTTACTTCGTTCCAGTACTTCTTTGCAATCGCGGTCACCGTTGCAGTCTTCATGCCGTAGCACGTGATCTCCTCTTTGAAGAAACGCCGTGAGGTATTCCGGATCTCAGGATCCGCGTGACTTTTGAGTTCCTGCCGGATTTGGGAAATTACCGGGTCCATGCAGAGAGGTGAGCCGGTATAGGGGATAAGGGAAACGGCATGCTTGAATTGAAGGACAGGAGACCGGATTTTGCGAAAGACGACCCGCTCTTTTCTATGAAGCCCGACAACCGCTACCGGATACCTGGCACGCACGCCATGGACACGTGGAGTACCGGAAAGAATCTGATGCAAAAGGAACAAAACAGAACCCGGAATGGATGGTAGATGATGGCAACTATACTTGTTGACAAGGATCTCTGCACCCGGTGCGGGATCTGCTCGATTGTATGCCCTGTGGCAATAGTTGATCCCGCACATGAGAACACACTTCCCACCGTTGTGGATGAAAAAGCCGGCATGTGCATCGCGTGCGGCCACTGTGAGGTCTCCTGCCCTTCGCAGGCGCTTCTCCTGAATATACGGCCGGATGAGAAGGTGCCCCTGGCAGCAGGTACCGGAACAATCTCTCCCGAAGACAAGGAGGCGTATCTTAAGAAACGCCGGTCCGTGCGGCACTTCACAAAAGATCCCGTGCCTCAGGATACGATACATCGGGTGCTTGACATAGCGCGATATGCTGCTTCGGGAGGTAACGGGCAGCCGGTGCAGTGGCTGGTGATCCATGATCCAAAGAAAGTCAGGACTATTGCCAGGCTAACCATTGAATGGATGAAGAGCCTGCCAAACGCCCACCCCATGAGTGGCTACGTGCCGGTGCTTGTCTCTGCATGGGAGCAGGGAAACGATATTATCTGCAGGGGTGCCCCGCACCTGCTCTTTGCCCATATTCCGGAAGGCAACCCGACAGCATCCGTGGATGCTGTCATCGCTCTCACGCATTTCGATATTTCTGCACCGGCATTCGGTTTCGGCACCTGCTGGGCGGGTTTTGTTACCATGGCAGCTACCTCCTATGAACCGCTCCAGAAAGAACTCGGTATTTTGGCAGGACGGAAATGTGCCTACGCAATGATGTTCGGCTATCCGCAGTACAAGGTCTACGGTATCCCCCGCCGGAAACCCCTTGAGGTAACGTGGCAGTAATATCGGAGAACTGCAAATCATTATGAAAAAAAGTAACGATGCTCATCGGGAGCCCCCCGGAAGTACGGCAGCATCCGCATCCTCGCAGCAGAAGCCGAACGGGCGCTTAAACAAGCAGGGAATCGCAACAGAGACCGTCTTCCTGAATATCGACCGTATGTTCCCGTGTGTCAGCATGCACCGGATCTCCTAAATGGCCGGAGTCCAAGAAGGTTCCGTTCATCTTCACGCAGAACCAGGCGGACACACGGCTGTTCAAGAGCAGGATTGGATCTTTCATGTACGCAGTGGGGCTGCCGGGACTGATGGTGAAGGATCACGTAGCTACATATGATACGGTGCAGGGATCAAGCCGCCGGAAACAGAGAATAGGACATTCATGGATACAGCGTACCGAAGGGCAGAGTCCTGCTTTTAAAAAGAACATCCGCAAAACCGGGAATGAATCATCCACCAGGTGAGGAACAGAGGCAGGCAGCCGGAATGATTAAGTGGTCTTAAGGAAGATTCTCCTCCGGAGCATCCCCGGACATGACCCCGTTTTTTCCTGTTGCAGACACTACGGAATTCCGCAACGGGACCATGAGAAAGGTGATGGCCGGCAGTACCTGGATGCTTCTTGCAAGGATTAACGGGCAATTCTACGCTACGGAGCTGCTCTGCCCCCATCTCCAAGCCGACCTGTCGGAGGGGACCCTCAGCGGCACAACCCTCACCTGTCCGATGCACAACTCGCAATTCGATCTGCGGGATGGACGGGTTGTACGGTGGACCGATCTGACAGGAATTGTACTCACCTATGCTAAAAAAATCCGCCCGCCCCGGCCCCTGAAATGCTACCCGGTCCGGATTGAAGGGGATACTGTTCTTGTGGGTCTCCCGAAGGGGCCGGATGGTGCATGGCCTGCCGTTCCGCCAATCTGACGGTTAGCCGTCAGGAACATGATAAATACCCTGTCCATGGTGTCCTCTTGTGGTTATACCTCATGAGCCGGCATCGGACCGCTGCCGGGATGACAAAAATATATTAACCATAGTCAGCATGTAAAAGAAAAAAGAAGGTATGTGTATATGGAAGCAATGGACGCGATCATGACACGACGCAGTGTCAGGAAATTCGAAACGCGGAAGATACCCGATGCCGTGCTGGAGATGATCATCAGGGCGGGCACGTACGCGCCGTCTGCCCTCGCTCTCCAGCCATGGGGTTTTGTGGTGGTGCAGGACCAGGGTGTCTTAAACCGGGTCTCGGATTACTGCAAACCTGTCATGATCTCGCTCATGAAAGATGCCCACGACGGGATGTCGGACGC
>DATMWO010000149.1:0-11327 GCA_035562475.1 Methanoregula sp. | reverse complement strand
AGAGTGTAAGTGTGAGCACCGCACACTTTTTTATCATGAACCCGACCGTCCGGGGATATATTGATCTTACCCGACTCCAGTTCTCCTTTGTGTGGCCTCTTCTTTTCTGTTCAGGGTATGTTCTTGCGACCACGGTTTATGGAAATTTTTCATGGTTCGATCTTTCACGGGTGGCTCTTATCGGCTTCTTCGGTTTTGAAGCCGGGCTTGTCCTGAATGATTATATCGATCGCGATTACGACAAAAAGGACATCGAATCGGATAAGCTCACGAAATACTGGCGGATATTTAAAACCCGTCCGATCGCGGCTGGGCTGATTTCCCCCAACCAGGCATTAGGACTTTTCATCGCTTTAGCTGCCATCACTACCGTTCTTATCATAACACTCCCATACCCGCACTCACTGATAGTCCTTCTCATCATGATCTACAGTTATACCATAGAAATATTCTATCAGATCGAGAAACGGCAGCCCCAGCAATTCCCCTTTGCTCAGCTTATCGGCAGAACGGATTTCGCCCTGTTTCCGGTTGCCGGGTATCTCTGTATGGGGAACCCGGACCTGAATGCATTCCTGTATTTTGTTTTCTTCTACCCGTTTGCGCTGGCACACCTTGGGGCTAATGACCTGATCGATGTAGCAAATGACCGTGCAAGAGGAATGAGTACCATCCCGATACTCTATGATATTCCCAGGACAACGTACTGGATAGCGGGATTTACGATTATCCATGCGATGATGGCGTTCCTTTTCATGACGCGACTTGGATGGATCGGGCGTGCGGGTCTTTTACTCGGGCTGATAATCCTCATGGCTGCAAATATGGTGATCCTGAAGAAAAAGACACCGGAAGCCGGTCTGAAAGTGCTTCCGCTTTTCCATGTAACCATGCTCGTTTACGCTGGATCGATTGGGCTGGATTCGGTACTGTAACTGGAGGGAACTTTCTTTCTTTTTTTGGGGGTTGATAAGGAAAACTGCACCATCAGATTTTCAGCAACCACTCATGGTCTTTCAACCAGTGTCTGCGTTGCTCGAAATCCGGCATTATTTTTCTTATCTTATCCCAGAATTTTTTCGAATGGTCAGGCTGGTCGATATGGACAAGTTCATGCACCACCACGTAATCAATAATTTCGGGAGGGGCTTGTATCAGCCGCCAGCTGAAATTAAGTCCTCGCTTGGGGGTACATGACCCCCATCGCTGCCGTGCATCGGTAATACGGATCGTGGCCGGAACATGACCCGTTTTTAAGGAGAACCACATGCACCTGGCCTGGATTTCCTTACGGGCTTCCTCCCAGTACCAGTGTTTGAGCTGGTTCCTGATATCCGGTACGAGCATCCCGGACACATACAGGCTGTCGCTTCGTTCAATTGTCACACTCCCGTTTTCCACAATCTGTAGCGGGTATGAACGCCCGAGAAAAAGGAACATCTCCCCATCGGCATACGCATGCACAGGTGAGAGCGGACGCCGCTTCACCTCATCCATTTTCCGCAGGATCCATAATCTCTTCTGCTGGATTATCTCCCCTATGTCAGAAGAGGATGCACGGAAGGGTGCCCTGACAACAAGGGTCGCGCCAGAGGTAATTTCGAGTGCAATGGTCCTGCGACGAGAGCGGACAATTTTCTCTACAGGGATTTCTTCCATGACTACAGACTACCTGCCATAGATTACCTGCACAGTGTTTGTTGTGCGACAAAAAAAGGGTCGGGATACTGCATCAGTACTTCAGGAGGAGGTTTTCCCGTTAATCCCGTCACTGACAATCTTTCCATCTCTCAACCTGATAATACGATGGAAATAATCCTTGTGCCAGTCCTCATGAGACACCATCACAATGGTCTGGCGCATTGACTCGTTGATTTCCTTAAAAAGTTCAAGAACTATCTGCGAATTTTCCGTATCAAGGTTGGCGCAGGGCTCATCTGCAAAGAGAATATCCGGTTTATTTACCATCGCACGGGCAAGCGAAACCCTCTGCTGCTGGCCACCGGAGAGTTCCCGGGGAAGGTGGTCCCGCCGGTCACCTAGTCCGATTTTCTGCAATATTTCAAAGCTGTCCTTCTTTGACTGCTCCTCTGTGCGGTCTTTCCGGAGCATCGCGGTAAGAGAGACATTCTCCATCACTGTCAGGTCGGGAACAAGTGCGTAATCCTGGAAGACATACCCGAGCTTGTAGAGCCGGAACATGGTTTTCTCGTAATCGGTGAGTTTTAAGATATCCAGCCCGTCAATCACAATTTTACCTGAAGTGGGGAGATCCAGGAGACCCAGCATATGCAGGAGAGTGGTCTTACCACTTCCGCTCGGCCCCATGATACCAAGAAATTCTCCTTTTTCAATAGTGAGCGTGACTCCGTCAAGGGCTTTCACTTCGACATTTCCCATATGATAGGTTTTCCGTAATTCTGAAATCTCGATCATATCAGGACCTCATGGCTGCCTGGATATCCTCACGGGAGACCTGGTAAGCAGGAACATACCCGGCCACGACCGCTGCACAGAACAGGATCACGGAATTGAACATAAGATCCCAAGGCGTGATATACAGGGTGGCAGACCATTCCGGTGTAACAATGGGATGAACTGACATGTATGCTGCGAGCAGGAGCGTGATGATAATTCCAAGAATAATTCCAAGGATCCCGAGAATAATAACCTGGAACCCGTAGTTATGCATAATGACCTCCTTATCCACGCCGATAGCCTTGAGAATTCCAATCTGCTTGCGGCTGTTGAGGGTCTTGATTGTGATGACGATGAACAACACGACCGTTGTAATGATGACGCTGACAACCAGGGACACCGCGTTAATAATGGCAAAACTCTGGAGCACCTTCCCTACGCTCTTACTCAGCAGGTCCGTCATGGTCTGGACTTGTCCGTTTCCTCCCACCCCATAAGCGAGGAGCTCGTTCTTGATGAACTGCTCGGTATACCCGGGTTTTGCTTTCACGGTGATGTAATCTGCTTTGTCAAGCGTCTTTCCTTCAACCTGTTCCATATCCGTCCAGGTCACAAACGCTGCGTTATCAACCGGACTCCAACCTGTGGCATAGATCCCCTTGACCCGGTAATCTTTCGTATACCCGTTGCCGTACTCAACGGTGATCGAGTCTCCGACACGGACACCCCCCAGAGACGGCTGGAATTCGTCTTCCTGGCGGACGGTGGCATCACCGGCTATCGGTTTCCCGATAATGATCTCCCCTGTATCCCCTTCCCCCAGATAACTGCCGGCAACCATTTTCGTATAGACCGGGGATACTTCCTTCTCATCAGTGGGAGAGATGGCTCGCACGGAAACGCCGAGGACCCGTTGCCGGTACTTGAAGGTCGCTCCCTTCGAATAATGGGGGGATGCCCGCTGTACGCCCGGCATACCATTGATCAGATCGAGCGTGGATCCAAGGTCGATAATGTACTGGTCGCCCGATTTGGGGCTGACAAGGATATTTGAGAACTCATAATCCACCAGCTGTGTTGTAATGCTCTGGCCAATCCCACTGAACATGGAGGGGAGGAAGAGCATATTGGTAAAGCACAATCCGATAATCAGGATTGTCAGGATCGCGCTTGAACGGCTTCCCCGCTGAAGCGAACGCAGCGCCAGCAGGAATGCCACTTTTAGTTCTTTTTGTCCCATGGGAGTTTTCCGTTCCCGTTCCTTTTTGGTAAGTACCAGTACCGGTATGCCACGAACCCCAGGATACCAAGAATGATGAGACCGATAATTATAGTACCTGACTGGTCTGCTGCTGGCACCCTCAGGTTCATCTGCCGTATCTGGGTATGGACCCCCATATCATCGGTATACGAGAGGGTAAGGTTATAGGGGTAGTTGCCGGCTTTGATTCCTTCAAGAAGAAATACGGCTGGAGCATCATTACCTGGCTTGATCTTTCCGATGAAGGCTTCTTTTGTTCCTTCTGCCGGGAGATCAATCTTCGCCGAGACCTGTTTTGCCTCCCCGGTTCCGGTGTTTTCAATGCGGATAGTGAGATCAAAGGGTGTGTTTTCTGAAAGTCGCGGGGGGTTTGTATCCACAGAAACAAACCCTAGTTCGGCCTTGCCTTTCATCATCAAATCGATCCCACTCATCTGGGTGCGGTGGGCTCCATCAATTGCATTGTAACTGATCGTTACCGGAATCCTGACAAGACCGGCTGTTGTTTTTTTATCTGACAGCAAGGTGAGATCGACAGTCTTCATTCCACCAGCCGTGATAGCCCCGAGATGATATGCATCAGCACTCTTTGGAGCGACCGTGGCACTTACATTCTCGATCCTGAGTATTACATCATCGGCAAGTGTCTGTCCGGCATTGCTGACAGTAAGTGTCACCGGGATTTCATCGCCCGGGTTCACATTACCACTCAGCGAGCTTGCCATGATAAGTATTGCCTGCCTCTCTATTCCCACTGCCGTGTTAACATTTACCGGGACAGGGTATCTGGTACTCCTTCCGCCTGTTGTATCAATCCATACTTCAGGAAAATACATCCCGCTTTTTGAAGGGGCCTTGATAGAAAACGTCAACGGTATGGATTGACCGGGCCCTATCTCACCCACATGCTGAAAATCCCTGCTCTGGACAATGATGCCATTACCCTCGAGCTTGACATTTTCAATATTGACATTGATGTCCGTGACTTTCGTAGTCGCTGCATCTGTCATTACCAGCCCCGTATTCTCTTTGAGGGTGGCACTCGTTGCCGTATTTTTCACGATAATGGTGATAGTCCCGAGACTGTCCGGCATCAGGACCGAAGGAGCTACCTTATATTCGGTAATTGCAACGGTTGGTGCATCGGCAGCTGACACAGGCAATGTACATGCTGCCAGAATGAGAACCGCGATGAGTACGCCTGAATGAAGAGATGTCCGGAACAGTTCCGGCATCTTCGGTATTTTCCTGTTTTTTAAAACTGATGACATGAGCATTGTCATAGAGTAACTCCGAACCGGATCAAAACCGGAATTAGTAGTACAAAGTGAAATACCCAAAGTTATTAAACTTACCATTGGTAACTTAATATTACCAAGAGTATCACTTGCTTTGATCGGGGGATTACCTGACGCGCAAACCGGATGTCACCTTCATGCCACGCATTATTCACGAATACAGGGAGGAAGTCAGAAAAAAGATTGTCGAGGCAGCGTACAGTCTTTTTCTCCACAAAGGGTATCACGGTACTACCATGAGTGCGATCGCCGAAGTACTCGGAGTCACCAAAACGGCATTGTATCAGTATTTTCCGGGAAAGGAGGACCTGTACGCTGCCGTTGCCGAACACGGCCGTGAGGAACTGGCGGCAATTCTGGAACGATCCTTCAATAAACGGGATTTACGGAGCGGCAGTGAGGTTCTTTTCGATACCCTGGCACGGTATACACCCCAGTTCAATGGCATCTATTCAGAGATGATGATCCTCGCTATGCATAACGAACGGATCCGGAACCTGCTCCATGAAGACCGGATTGAGGATATCCGTGTCGTTGAGCGATTTATTACCCGGCAGCAGGAGACAGGCCTGGTATCCGGCCAGCTCAACCCCCGAGTACTTGCAATAGCCTGCGATGCACTCATGAACGGCCTCCTTATCGATATCATGGCAGGAATGGATAAAGAAGAGGCAAAAAAGATCTGGATTGCTGCTGTCACACGACTGACTGAATAAACGGGTTCCTGATTTTTTGTTGGTCTTTTTTCGGGAACCGGCTTTTTTTTAACCGAAAGGAAGCTGGATAATTTTTTTAAAAAAAATTACTTATGCGTGAAATATGCCTTCACGCCATCCTTGCTCACCGCATCAATTTTCACAAATCCGATTCGTTCGAATTGAATGACCTTTCCCAGTTCTTTTTTTACCAGAGGTTCGCAGGCACCATTGATCTCCCCCTCCTGTGTAAGAAGGGTGCAGGGCACCAGCTCCTGTGCCGGTAGCCACTGGATGATATGAGCTTTGGCTGCCCGGGCTTCGGCCAGTGAATCACCGGCGTACGAGAACGATGGTGTGCTCCCTTCCCATGAAATCATAACGTTGAAGAGATCTTTTAACCGCACCATCGCAGCATCATGTGTGATATCACCTCTTGGCAGTGCCACTGCCCCTTCAAACGCAAGAGGGCGGGTACCCCGTGCAGCATCGCCGGGGTGCAGCATCGCATGAGCGATATGATTCGGGGCCCCGGCAATAGTCACCGTGAGTGGATCGGGCACAAAAAAATACCGGTTTGCCACCGGGTCAACGATTTTCTTGTTTTCTGCATAGAGGTTATCCCATGAGAATGAGATGTCAGTGTCGCCGATCCCTATTGCCAGAACGGCATTCTTTACTGCATCGGGACTGATCCCCCGTCGTGCAAGAGCCCTGAGCGTGCCGAGCCGGATATCATCCCATCCGGTAAAGGTTCCGTCATTGATACCCAGGCGCATCTGTGAAGTAGAAAGAACAACACCTTCGATCCCCATCCTGCCATAGTGCCGGTAGACCGGCACCTTCCAGCCAAAATGGTCGTAGATATAGCGCTGCCGCCGGGTGTTTGCAATGTGGTCCTTACCCCGGATCACATGGGTAACCCCCAGCAGGTGATCATCTGCAACGACCGAGAAGTTCATGAGGGGGTAGACATGCGCTGTTACCTTGGGATGGGGGGGGAAATCGAGAATTCTGAAGGCAGGAAAGTCCCGCATGGCTGGATCAGGATTGTGGAGGTCGGTTTTTATCCGGACTGTTACCTCTCCTTCCCTGAACGTGTGGTCGAGCATCTTCTCCCAGAGATCGAGGTTTTTCTCCACTGGCTGATCCCTGCAAGGGCACGCAGTCTTTGCCTGCTTGAGCTCCCTGAAGTGCTCGTTGTTGCAGGTGCAGACATAGGCCCCGCCCCGCCAGATTAATTGTCTGCAAAGATCGTAGTAGAGCGGCAGACGATCACTCTGCGTGACGGTCTCGGTGATGCCAAGACCGAGCCATGCAATATCTTCGATGACCATTGCATACGCATCGGGATCAACACGTTTCGGGTCGGTGTCCTCTATGCGAAGGATATACCGTCCACCGTATTGTTTCACGTAGGCATCGTTGAGCACCGCAGCACGGGCATGCCCGATATGAAGAGGGCCCGATGGATTCGGCGCAAACCGCATTACCACGCCCTGTTCTGCACCTTCCAGATCCGGGAGCCCCTTCCGGTGCTCATGTTTTACAAAGAGGGCATCGTACATGTCAGGTGCAAGGTCCTGTAGTTTTCTTACCCGATCTTCCGGAGAGAGTGCAGCAACATCGGCAATGGCTTCTTTTGCAAGAGCTGCAACTTCTTTTGCCCGCGGGCGGAATTCGGGGTGGGCACCCATCACCATACCGACCACGGCCCCAACCTGCGGTACACCTCCGTGCTTCACGGCATTCTGGAGTGCACAAAGGAAAAGGAGTTCTTTTGGGTCATCCCCCGCCATCCTAATAGCTCCGGGTCACAAAAAATTCGCCAATTTCCATCAGGAGCTCCCGCTCCTTTGAGGGGGGAAGCAGGGAAAGATGCTTGTTGCTGGCCGAAACCAGATCGTGTGCAATATTTTTCACATCGTCAAGGACACCTTTGTCGTTCAGCTCTTTGATCACCGCATCTATCTCAGCGTCAGTGAGCTCACGTTTGTAGGGTAACAAGTCGATCCCTTTCTCACGGGCTTTGATCATAATCAGCGTCTGTTTTCCCTCCCGCAGATCGGAAGCCCGGTTCTTTCCGCTCTTTTCAGCCGGTGTTAACAGATCGATGAGATCGTCCTGTATCTGGAACGCAATCCCGGTATTCAGCCCGAAAAGGTAGAGTGCCTTTGCCTGGTGTGCGGTGCTCCCTGCAAGAATTGCACCAATTCCCGCAGCTGCAGCATAGAGAACCCCGGTTTTTTTCTTCACCATTTCGAGATATTCAAACTCGTCTACATCATTCCGGTGCGCAAAGGACATGTCCATATGCTGTCCTTCGCAGATATCAGCGCAGGCACGGGCAAGCATCGACACTGCACGAACTTTCGCATTATCCTGCGCTTTTGCCAGGCAGATAAACTCGAACGCCCGGGCATAGAGGACGTCACCGGCAAGGATGCCGGTTGGCATATCCCATTTTGTGTGGACGGTCTGGACTCCGCGCCGGAGATTATCTTCATCCATGATATCATCATGGATAAGCGTAAACGTGTGCGTGAGCTCCAGCGCAAGCGCGGCCTGGATAATATCCTGGGAACATCCCCGTTTTACCGCATCGGCAGCAAGCATGACGACTGCCGGGCGAAGGCGTTTTCCCCCGGCCGCGAGGAGGTGAGCACTCGCTTTGTTCAGTTCACCAACCTTGTCGATAAAATACCGGTCGATCATGAGGTCGATTTCCTGTGCGACCGATTCCAGATACGGGAGAAGTTCTGACATCTGTATCCCTCGTTCTAGGTGATCCTGAGCCTCTGGCCATTTTTCATCATATGGACGGTGGAATGGGCAGTGTAGCCAAGTTCAGATGCAAAGTCTGTGTAACCTGCTGTCATCTTCAGGTGCCCGTGAGCAGGGATGATATGCTGGGGATTAAGCAGGTGAATAAATTCATAATGGTCCTCGCGATAGGCATGTCCACTGACGTGAAGATCCTCAAAGATACGGGCTCCGGCCATTTTTAAGTGCTGCTCAATCTTGTAGCGCTGTCCGAAATTCATCGGGTTCGGGATCACATTTGCCGAGAAGAGAACCTTGTCGCCCTTGGTCAACTGGTAGGGTGTATCACCGAGTGCAAGACGGGTGAGGATAGATCCGGGCTCCCCCTGGTGTCCGGTAATAATGGGCACAAACTTATCTTTCCCCGCCTTCATCATCCGGCGCATCGTCCTATCGACTGTCCGGCGGTTCCCGAATACACTGGTAGTTTCAGGGAACGAGACGAGTTTCATCTGTTCAGCAGTTACCGAGTATTTCTCCATGGAGCGTCCAAGCAGCACCGGCTTTCTCCCGATCTCATGGGCACATTCTGCTATCGTCTTGACACGGGCGATATGCGATGAGAATGTGGAAACAAGAATTGCATTCTTGTCGTCCTCGAAACTGGTGATGGTGTCCCGCACGAGATCCTTGGCGATCCGCTCACTGGGACACCTTCCCGGGCGATCGATATAGGTACTTTCCACGATAAGGGCTATTACCCCTTCTTTGCCGATCTGCCGGAGCCGGGCAAAATCCGGGGGTTGCCCTATCACGGGTGTCCGGTCAAGTTTAAAATCACATGCGTAGACAATCGCACCCTGCGGGGTATGAAGTACCGGAGTGACTGTATCAATAATGGAATGCTGTGTGTGAACAAACTCCAGAACGAGGTTCTGGGAAAGGGTATACCGCTGACCGGCCTTCAGCGCGAAGAGCTTGTTGTTCACCCCAAATTTCTGTTCACCGGATATCTGTTGCCGGATTAATTCCGTTGCATAGGGGGTTGCGATGATCGGTGCATTGTACCGGTGCGCCAGTTTCGGGATTGCCCCGATATGGTCAAGGTGCCCGTGTGAGCAGACAATCGCCTTTACGGTCCCCTCGACCGAATTCATCATCGTATCATCTGGTATCGCCTTAATCTTGATCAGATCAAGGGAGTGCATATTCTCTATCTCCGCATCTTCGTGGATCATTACCTGGTCCAGGCGGAGTCCCATATCAAATATGACAATTTCCTTTCCGCAGCGGACAGCGGTCATATTTCGCCCGACCTCGTCATACCCGCCCACTGCTATAATCTCAATATCCATGTTTTATCTCCTTGTTGTTCGTTTTAGTGTGTTTCTTTGAAATATGTGCCGGTTTCTTATGTTCGCCTTATACGAGCCGGATTGTCCTTTTCTATCATCTGCCGGGTTCTGCCCAGGATAAACATTCTTGTCTTTTTAAGATCGGCTGGATGTGCTGAGCCGGTCAGGAACATTGCAGCGGTCAGTTCCTGATGGATTCCCTCAATCGTGCGACCCAGTGCCTCATCACTTTGCATTGCAGGTTTTAAGAGAGGCAGTGCCATTCCGCAGAGATCCGCGCCAAGTGCCAGAGCCTTGGCAATGTCAAGACCTGACCTGATGCCTCCGGATGCGATTACCGGGCCACCACATGCAAGCACTTCGGCAAGACTAACAACCGTCGGGATTCCCCATTCGATAAAATCGTTTCCGAGAGTTTTTAATCGTTTGTCGTGTTCATTTCCGCTTTCGTCTGCCCGGACACTCTCCACTGCAGCCCAAGAGGTTCCACCCCAGCCACCGATATCAATGGCGTTCACTCCCGCTCCCCAGCATTGTCTCGCCGTATCTGCCGAAATGCCACAGCCGGTTTCTTTAATGATGACCGGGGTACGGAAATCCCGGCAAAGTTCTCCGATGGCGGCCAGGCAACCAAGAGCATTGTGATCTCCCTCGGGCTGGATCGCCTCCTGCAGGAAATTCAGGTGGATCGCAATTGCATCCGCCTCAATCATCTCAACAGCCCTCTCCGCCCATTCAATGCCATGGTCACGGAGCTGGACAACACCGAGATTTGCCACCAGGAACGCATGGGGGGCCTCGTCACGGACTACCGAGAAGGTGTCTGCAAGAGAAGAATTCTCGAGTGCAGCCCGTTGTGAACCGACTCCCATCCCAACCCCGAAGCGTTCCGCAGCCCGGGCAAGACGGGCATTCACATCTTTTGTTCCGGGGTGACCCCCGGTCATAGCCGAGATAAACAGGGGGGAAGAAAATGTGCGGTTCAGGAACCGGGTGGTAAGATCGATAGTGCCCATGTCACATTCCGGGAGAGCATTATGCACAAACCGTATGTCGCCAAACCCCGTATCGCCACTCTCAACTGCTGTCTCTGCACAGATCCTCAGGTGGTCAAGCTTGCGCGACGAGGTGAACCTTTTTTTATCTCCCATACTGGTTAGTCCCCCTTAATTTTTGTCCCGCCATGATCGGTTCCTGCAAGAAAGTCACCAATACGCGAGACATGGAATATATCTGACCCGATCCCTGCAGATGCAAGTCCGAGCAATTCATTCATTTTCCCTCTCATTCCACCGGTGACATCGGTATGCATCGAGTTGCCGATATGGAGTGATGGTGCCGTTTTTCTGGTAATTTCCGGCACCACGTTCCCTCCATCCAGCACTCCCGGTACATCGGTGGCGAGCCCCACGCGATCGATTTTGAGTGCGACCGCGAGATACCGCACGAGCTGGTCGCCCGATACGATGCAGGCCCCACGTGAAAGGTCCATCACCACGTCACCGTGGATCACAGGAACCATTTTGAGTGAAAGCAT
>DATMWO010000148.1:0-2232 GCA_035562475.1 Methanoregula sp. | reverse complement strand
CAATAATCCTCTCCATGGCATGTATGGTCTGCTGTTCCTTGGAAGTTCTCTCCGTAAGACCATGGGATTTCGGGTCATCCGGGACTGATGTATACATGAGCAGATTGCCAAAGACACAGATCGTGAGAACAATTGCGTAGGCCATATTCAGGGTGGCATCCAGACCCTGGGGGGAATAGATGGCAATGGAGATCATGATGGTAACACAGATAACCGTCCCGGAAAGGAGCATGGCAATATATGCATCTCCCCATTTTTTGAGCATCTCGAGTCCCTGCTCGACCTGGCTCCGGTACACGCTTCTGACCGTAGACAGTTCATTTTTTAAGAAATCATCGTCAGGGACACCGGAGTCGATTGCATTTGCATACCGGTTCAGCATGCTTTTAAGGATGATATTGTGTGTTCTGTCTGCCACTATCCCCAGGGCTTCTGAATAACTGTAATTCCATTTTTTTACATACATGTCCACTTTGGTGATATACTTCGCCGAGATGTACTCCTTCCGGTTTGAAGCATATGCAAAGATCTCAGGCCTGGACGCATTTGCAATGGCCAGCGATGCCATATACGTGTTCAGAAAGAGGAGGTCGGCCCCCATTTTCCGGTCTTCGGTGACCTCTGCAATTTTTTCTTTGAATCGCTTTATGTGAGAGGCAAACGGGATTGCACGGCCTTCTGGCTTTTTGTCATTGTCCGGGGTGGTATCAACCATGTCAGGAACCAATCTTCAAGAGCCCCTGTTTCTTGATCTTCGTCATCATGGTAAATAAGTCCCAGAACTTGGTGTAACCTGCTTTGTGAAGCCGCTCGAGAATTTTTGCCCGTTTTTCCACTTCAAGATATATCTCGGATTTTTTACTATCGGGCATGCCGAGCATGGTGGCGATTTTATTTTCAAGCAGATAGGAGCTGCCCTTTCCGGACCATATGAACGTATCAGTGATGGGTTCCCAGGTGAACATCTCGACAAACGTGAATCCCTGCGTCTCGGCATTGAAACCAACCAGTTCGTTGCAGCTGATCATCCGCCTCACCAACTGACCATCGGGTCGTTTGACGGCACTCTGGATTATCACCAGGTTGAGGTTATCTACATACGTCTTGGGAATATTGATCGGATCTCCACAGAGACGCTGGATGAGTTTTTCAACAGAAGCTGCATGGAATGTACTCATCACCGGGTGACCGGTCTGCATGGCACCAAATGCAACGGCTCCTTCAACCCCACGGATTTCACCGACAAGAATCTGGTTCGGGCGCTGACGCAGGGCAGCCTTGAGCAGGTCAAACATGGTCACTTCCCCGCCGGCAGCAGAACCCCCCGTCCCCTCCCCTTTTCCCTTGGCAAGCGCCACTTCCCGGATCCAGTTCCGGTGGGGCACGTTCAGTTCCGGTGTATCCTCTATGGTAACAATTTTATTTTCAGGAGGAATAAATCCCGTGATTGCATTCAGGAGAGTGGTCTTTCCGCTTGCGGTTTCGCCGGAAACGAAAAGCGACATCCCGTACTCGACGCAGATCCAGATGTATGCTGCTGCCAGGTAGTCAAGACCATTGCTGTCAATAATATTGAGGATGCTCAAGGGCACTTCGTTTACTTTACGAATACTGAAATTACTCCCGTGCCTGCTGATAGCAGTTCCATACACGATATTGATACGGGAGCCGTCAGGCAGGGTGGCATCAACAATAGGGCTTCTGTAGGTGATAGGACGCTTGATCCTTTCTGCTACCTTAACGACAAATTCATCCAGCTCGCTGGAGACTTTGAACTCTATAACCGATTTAAGACCTTTGAAAATCTTATGTTCGATGAAGATCGGACCAACGCCGTCACAGGATATATCTTCGATGTAGGGATCGGAAAGGAACGGTTTCAGCACCCCCATATCTATCTTGTCCCGTATCAGCAGGTACTCGATGGCCCGGTATTCCTCATCGGTCAGGATTACCTTGCCCTCGGGAGTGAGGGGAACCTGGTGCTTCACTTTGGTATCTTTCATTTTTTTCTGGGCAGTGAAATCGGTGTTCAGAAATGTCGTGATCTTTGATTTGATATCCTGCTGGCTGGCAGCACTTCCCTGGAGCTGTGCGTGAGCCATACCTTTTGGCAGGATGACTGCCACAGAAGCGAGCATCTTTTTTATCACTTCAGCCCGCTCCTTGTCGCTGATAGGATCATCTTCGAGCCCGTCGATAAGGTCAATAAGTTTCGTCTCGATTTCCGGG
>DATMWO010000147.1:0-2399 GCA_035562475.1 Methanoregula sp. | reverse complement strand
GAAGCGGGAAGAACTGAAGGGAAAAGTCCTGCAGTTAAAGGATCTCGTCAACTACAATGAGGGTACGGTCGCAAGCAGGATGATCATCTCGCGCAAGGCGGGAAATATCACCATCTTCTCATTTGACGAGAATGAAGGGCTCTCCGAGCATACTGCACCGTTCGATGCAGTGGTCACTATTCTCGACGGAGAGTGTGAGGTGTGGGTATCGGGGCAGACATACCCGATGAAGGAAGGAGACACAATCATCTTCCCGGCCAATGTCCCTCACGCCCTTTCCGCAATCACGAAGTTCAAAATGTCACTGACCATGATCAAGGAGTGAGAAGAAGTGGGTGGGGATGACAAGGAGGGATACTATTGCTCGATCTGCGGGGGAATTCCGCCCGACAAGATCACGACCAAGCGGATTCTTATCGATGGCAAGGAGACCGGCATTGACCACCTTGACTGGATCTTTGACGAAGTAAAAAAGCTCACACTCGCCGATGATGCTGTTATCACTGCAGAGCTGCTGAAAAGAGTACAAGAGTTCAATTACATACCAACGAAAAAAGCGGATGTGTATGCTGCAGCGCTGCTCGTGGAATACAAGAAACGGCAATTCTAAAAAGGTATTTTTCAATTTCATGGGTTTTCGCGCAAAAAGAAATCACTGGAAGCAGCAGGTATCCTGCATTGATACCCTTTTATCTAACCTCCACCCACGTTCAGCATATATTACGAACGTGGAGTATCCTATGAAAATAACGGATGTAGCACAGGTTGTGTCAGGACCGAACCCCCACCATGTGGACGCGCGTAAGATATATGAGTCCCCGCATGCGATGGGAGTCGTGATCACCCTCAAACCCGGTGAAGCATTAAAAAAGCACATCACACCGGTTGATGTCTTCTTTTATGTCCTGGAAGGATCGGGTGTTGTTGAAATTGGCGATGAGAAACAGACGGTGGGAAAAGACATGCTGGTCGAAAGTCCGGCGAGGATCCCTCACCGCTGGAGCAACGAGGGCACATCAGTGTTTCGTGTTCTTGTAGTAAAGGTGCCAAAACCCACTGAAGAGACAAAATTGCTCTAATCTGACAAAGAAAAGATCAGGGGAACCCCATGGCCGAACCGGAAAAAACGAGAGCAGAATTAAAAATTTCAGGGATGCACTGCGCAACCTGTGCTATCACTGTCGAAGAGTCACTTTCAAACATCAGGGATGTCTCGACCGTCAAGGTAAATTTTGGCACCGATACTGCGCATGTTGAGTTTGATCCCGAAAAAGTCTCCCTGAGTGAAATTGAAAAAGCAGTGAAGGATGCGGGGTATGACATCATTAACCGTGAAGTTACCCTTAAAATCGGGGGTATGGTTTGTGCCACCTGCGTTCAGACTATCGAGACTGCGCTTCGGGCACTTCCGGGAGTCATATCCGCAAACGTGAACCTCGGTACCGAAAAGGCATATGTCACGTATAATCCCTCGGTTTCCCCTATCACGGATATGAAAAAAGCTATCGAAGATGCGGGTTACCAGTATCTTGGTATCGTCGGTGAGGTTAGTGAGGAAGCCGAGAAGATTGCACGGGAAAAAGATCTTCACGATAAATTCCTCAGGTTCACGATCGGATTTGCAGTAAGTATCCCGCTTATGCTTGCCATGTGGGTGCCACTCACCCTGCCCATGCATACACTCCCGTATGTAATGTTCGTCATCTCCACGCCGGTTTTTTTCTATGTTGCCTATCCCATTTTCCGCGCTGCATCCATGGCTTTGCGCAACCGTTCACTCACCATGGATGTGATGTATGCGATGGGTACTGGTGTTGCGTACGTCGCCAGTGTCATGGGTACCTTTGGTATCATCCTTACCCACGAGTTCATGTTCTATGATACTGCGATCATGCTTGCCTCATTCCTCATGCTCGGGCGCTACCTTGAGGCACGCGCAAAAGGAAGAACTTCAGAAGCGATCAGGAAACTTGCCGGGCTCCGGGCAAAAACTGCCACCCTTATCCGTGATGGTAAGGAAGAGGAAATTCCAATCGACGATGTAATTATCGGGGATATTGTCGTAATCAAACCCGGCAGCAAGGTCCCGGTTGACGGTGAGGTTGTGGCGGGTGAGAGTTATGTAGATGAATCCATGATTACCGGTGAACCGATTCCCCCTCTCAAAACTAAAGGAAGCCAGGTAGTCGGCGGGACAATAAATACCAACAGCGTCCTTTCCGTAAAAGCTACAAAAGTGGGAAGGGAAACAGTACTTGCCCAGATCATCCAGCTTGTCGAGGATGCACAGGGTTCAAAGCCACCTGTGCAGAGGATTGCTGATACCGCGGTAACTTATTTTATTCCTGCAGTACTTGTTATTGCTTTAACCGCATTTATCGTGTGGTACTTCGTATTCC
>DATMWO010000146.1:0-7804 GCA_035562475.1 Methanoregula sp. | reverse complement strand
TCAATTCGTGCCATGTTCATCACTTCAGCGGAACGTATTTGCTTCCTCGTGTTGCACCGATACCGGCACTACCATGAGCGACCTTCCTTCTTGTCAGTGCAAACTCACCGAGATAGTGGAACACAGATTCCGGCTGAAATTCAACTTTCATGAATTCCTTGCCGTTATAAATCTCAATCGATTTGCCCACCATCTCAGGCATGACAATCATCTCCCGCAGATGCGTTCTGATCTTCTCGTCCCCATCACGGACCTTTGTTAGCAAAATTTCTTCACCACGGGAGAAACCGCGTACTATCTTGCGGCGTGCACGGGCCGGCATGAGCGGGAGGAGTTCGCTTATCCCCATCGCCTTCAGCTCGTCTATCCTGTATCCCCGATAGGTGAACTCTTCACGCCTTCTTGGCATTCTCTTCTGAGTCTTTTTTGGTGCTGCCATTCCGTTCACTTCCTGCTCTTACCTGTCCTGCGTGCAGCCACATGTCCGACCGTCCTGCCTGGGGAGGTCCCTCGTGCAATCGTCTTCGGACGACCGGTATGCTGGTGACCGCCTCCACCAAACGGGTGGTCGATGACGTTCATTGCAACACCACGGACTCGTGGCCAGTTTGACGCTGTATTCTGCATCTTGTGGTACTTGTTGCCTGCTTTCACAAACGGCTTGTCGACACGACCGCCCCCGGCCACAATTCCTATAGTTGCGCGGCAACGGTGGTTGAACCATTTGGTCTTTCCGCTGGGCATTCTGATACCGACACGATCCTCAATCTTGTCAATGACGACCGCCTGGACACCAGATGCACGGACAAATTTGCCGCCATCATTCGGCCGTGATTCGATATTGCAAATGTAAGTACCGGTGGGAATATGCTGGAGGGTGAGCGTGTTGCCGTTCTTTACCTCAACATTGGATCCCCAGGTAATTGTTTCACCAATACCGAGACCTTCGGTGACCAGCATGTAGACTTTGGCCCCGTCTTCGAGTTTCACGAGTGCTATCGGTGCATTGCGTGCCGGATCATGTTCAATATCAATGACACTTCCCGTGATTTTTTGTGTATCATCACCGATGTGCTTCAGTTCGGCCTTGTACCGGTGGGATGGTGCTCGATAGGTCGGGCCTCCCTTGCCCCGGCTTTGTGTTGTAATACGATGTCCCATGTTCCCACCTACATAATACCAAGCCGGCTGAGAATTTCCTCGGCGGCCTTTTCGTTCTCAAAACTCACAATCGCCTTCTTCTGACCGTGCATGGTCATGAGCGTGCGAACGTTTTTGACGTTCTGTCCAAACGCTTTTTCGATTTCACGTTTGATCTGGCTTTTGGAGGCTTCCCGGCTGACGAGGAACTGGAGTTTTGCCTGGTTCTCTAAAAGGACCATTGCTTTTTCTGTTACAAACGGGTATTTCAGAGCCATTTATCTCCCCTCCAGGCGCACAAGGGCGCTCTCGGTCCAGACCGTAAGACGTCCAGCCAGCATACCCGGTGCAAGGTGCTCGACATTCAGCTGGTCTACGGTTACAACATCGACACCGGAAAGGTTACGTGCTGCCCGGAGTGGTTTTCCTGCGGTGACAATGAGCAGGCTTTTTCTCTGTTTGAACCTGCGACCGCGCATTTTGCCTCTTCCGGCACGGACTTTCTTGCTTTCCTTTGCCCGTTCGATATCATGATAGACACCTGCAGTAGTAAGCGCTGATATGACATCCTGTGTACGGTCGAGTGATTCGAACTTATCCTCAAGGATAACGGGGACAGCCCCCTCGAACCGGTGGCCGCGACCGCGGATGAGGTCCGCAGATATACTTGCAGCAACTGCTGAACGGAATGCCTTTTGTTTTTCCTTCTGGTTGATCTCTTTGATCAGGATTTTGGCGACCTTCGGAGGATGTGCTTCACGACCTCCTTTTGCCTGCGGAACTTTTGCAGCGCGTGAACCGTTCTTGATACGGGGTACATGCGATGACCCGCGGCCACTTCCCCAGCCGACTGCTGAAGAGCAGATGCCGGCATACGGATTTGTCCCATGGGGTTGTCGCCGGGTGCTCTGAAGTGCCATGACTGCCTTTTTGATCAGATCGGGGCGGTACTCCTCGGAAAAGAGTTCCGGAAGTTCAATATCTTTCGCGATTCCGCCATCAAGTGATTTAACCTGTGCTTTCATCTCTGATCATCCCTGTTTGCTCTGGACGCTCACAAACTGGATTGTCGGCATCCTGACTACATGTTCACCAAGGCGCATTGCCGGACGGATACGTATAAGCCGCTTGACCGGGCCTGGTATGGATCCCTTGACCAGGACATACGGGCTCCGGAGTACACCATAGTGCAGGAACCCCCCGGCGGGTGTGATCTCGCTCGCGTCTTCACTTATCCTTAAAATACGTTTGTTAAACTCTGTCCGCTGCTGGAATCCCAGCTGGCCCATCTGGGGTACCTGCCATCTTACATGATGGGGATTCCAGGGTCCGAGTGTACCCAGGTGACGTTCCTTTCCGCCGACGGAGTGTTTACGCTTGCGCAGCGCTATACCCCACCGTTTTACTGCACCATTCGTACCTTTACCGGTGGTGATAGCAGTAATATCGGCATATGCACCGGACTGGAGGACATTGTTCAGCGAAACCTCTTTTCCTAAAATACCCTGGGCAAACTCCCACTGCTTTTTGATGTCTCCGCCACCCACCTTGATCTCCATAAGATCAGGGACTTTCTTGGGGACTCCTGATAAAATTGCCGGTTGTGTGTAGGAGACCGCGTAGATCTCGGCAACCGTACCAGCTGCAACTGCATCCGAAAATTTCTTCTGAGCAGCATTTTTGTCATAGTCCTTCGGCAGGGTGATACGGCGACCAAGCACAGTATCGAGCTGGTCTGCCCAGATTTCTGTCAGCGCATGTTTGCCATAGGTATCTTCAGAGTAGGCACGAATCGCAGCGACCTTCATAGAGGGGATTTCAATAACGGTGACCGGCACCATAATTTCCTTTCCCTCGGTAGGGCTGTTCTTGTGATCATCTACCATGATAACATGTGTCATACCTACTTTATACCCGGCAAACCCCTGCAGTACCGGTGCCCCGTCATAGAGAGGCCACGATTGATATTTCGGGATCGGGCTCTTTGCACGCTTTCTTGGGCTGAATGCAAGAGAACCACGGCGTGGTCTGTTTATTTTTGGCATATGGTAATCAATCCTTTTTCTGCGTGTAGGTTATTCCCTTTGCGACACGAATTTTTGATTAATCCGAGACCGTGTGATAACGTTGTCTGGTCTAGATGCCAACACGCGAACCAGTTGAGAAATCCGGACAACTCAGGTAATACGCTAACCCGCAGTTGCGGATCGGGTATTAATGAACGTCCGGTTTTTTCAATTGGCCTACGGACATAGGGATGATATTTTTCTCATCCACGAGCTGATATACACCAGCTTTCCTGTCTCGCGAAAGAAGATCCTGACAATATCGCATCCGTCTGCCCCATGATGAGAGCATCTGGAACGGGCTCGTTTGTTCAAACGTCGACCCTGCGTGCTGGTCAGATCCTACTTAGTCAGCCTGTTGTGACGAGTCACAACTCCTTCTCGGGTTTCCTCCGCTATGAAGCGGAGTTCACCAATCGAGGAATACCCACGGCACAACCGACTTTCCTGTGTCCGGAAGTCTGGTCCCGCCGTATGATGGAATCAAAAATGTGCTTTTCATCGAATCAGCACATGGATACATCAGAGGATAACCTCATATCGGCTTCCTTAATCATTGCATAAAAAAGAATATAAACATATGCCCATGGCCGGATACAACGTGCTACAGATTCTCCAGGAAAAATATGCTTTTTGTTTATTTTCCTTTGGTTTTTATTTCGGTTTCATCCAAAATACAATTCACCGAGATCAGTGATATACACAATAATATCTTCACATACACAACGCGCTTTACAACACTGGGGACGGGTTTCTCTCAGCCGGTTTATGAGGGAAATTGTATCATACATCACTTTTATGTTTATTTTTTCTGCTTCACCAAAGATAATGGAGGGAACATCAAAGAGATCCGTCCCGGAAGGGATAGTGCACAGGTGTGTTGCATCCAGCGTATAAAGAAATTCAAGTGTTTCTTTTGCCCTTCTGATATTCTCCATAGCACTCTTTTCAATCGTGCAGACATTTGCTTTTGAAGTCGAGATAATATCAGCAATCTGCTGCTGGGTCAGCCCTTGTTTACGGTACCTGAGAACCTCCATCTGGCGTTCAGTGAGCAGACCATCTTTCATACTATTAATACTATAGAGAAACTTAAACACTTTTCGTTAACTAGCCAAAATACATTCTACTCTTGAAGTGACCGCATTAAAACATCATCATTCAAAAATACCCTTAGTTTTTCACAATTTTTCGGCGAGAGAGGACATTTCAAAATGTTTATATGAATACCGGGTCATAATAACGTGTTATAAAAAAATTAGGTGATTTAGATGGTTGTAAAAGTAGGAGTTGCAAAACTCGGCAATATTGCAAGTGGTGTGATGGCAGAACTGCTCCTCGATGAGAGAGCAGACCGTGAAGACATGCAGACATTCATGGCAACCAGCGGGACGAAACTTGAACCTGCTGATGTTGACCGTGTCGTCTCTAACCTGAAGGCATATAAACCGGACTTCTGTATTGTTGTCTCCCCCAACGGGGTTCTCCCCGGCCCAACCGGTGCCCGCGAACAGCTCGCTGCAGCAGGTATCCCGGTTGTAATCATCACTGATGATGTAACCACGAAGAAGGAATGGGAAGGAATCAAGGCAAGCAAGTTCGGGTACATCATTATGAAGGCAGACTCCATGATCGGTGCACGCCGCGAGTTCCTCGACCCCGTCGAGATGGCAGACTACAACGGAAATCTCGTCAAAGTACTGGCAATTACCGGTGCATTCCGCAAGATGCAGATTGCTCTTGACAAAGTCATCGACCAGGTCAAGGCAGGGAAGGCGGGCGACGCAATTGAGCTCCCGAAGATTGTCATGACCACCGACAAGGCTGTTGAAGGTGAGTTCACCAACCCCTTCGCACTTGCAAAAGCACGCGCTGCCCATGAGATCGCCATGGCTGTTGCAGGCCAGAACGTGAAGGGCTGCTTCATGACCAAGGAATGGGAAAAATATATCCCGATCGTTGCAAGCGCTCACGAGATGATGAGATCCGCAGTAGTGCTCTGTGACGAGGCACGCGAGCTCGAGAAGGCAAGCGACAGCATTATGCGCCAGGCCCACAAGAAAGACGGCACGCTTGTCGCAAAGAAGAAACTTGTAGCAAAGTTTGAGTAAATTCTTTATTTTTTTTCTTTTTTGTAGAATTTTCCGAGATCTTCAGGAAGCGTCAGTATTACCGGCTCAAGATGGAGCCGTTCCATGAAAGCAGAATCACTTGTTGATGAAGGATTAGGATTGATCCGGGAGATCATAGAACAGAATGCACGAAATCCATTATCGCAATCGCCCTTGTCAAAAAACAGTGACATATTGAACGCATAGGTACCGAGTTTCCGGTAGAGTGAAATAATTTCCAGTATGCCCCGTGCTGTGAGATCCACATAGGTTTCCATTTCATCAATTGTGGATATAGGGAGGAGTCCCCTTACTTCACGCTCACCAACCGGCACCGCATGGGCTGACCAGAGTATTTCATCACCGAAAAGGTATCGATCTGAGGATTTTTCCTCCTCCCTTACTGCATCCCAGTAGTTCCTGTCCTGCGTCCTGCGAAACTGTTCACTTGCGGCAATATAAGAGTCGACAATACGGGAGGGGCATGAGTCTGACAACCCCTGCATATGAGGGTGCACAAGACTGGCACCTGCCGATGGAAGAAAGTTCCAGTTGATGCTGGCATAGCCATCGGCCTGCCGGAGGGCATCGGTTTGCGCGAGGAGTGCATCTGTTATCTGTTGCCTGCTGAACGCTGTGACCGCGTGCTCACGGGTGATTACGGTGACTACATGCCCTTCCCCGAAGGGAAACAGGTTCGGGAAGGTAACACTCTCCCCTCGGATGATCCGCCTGCCATCGGGAAATGTGGGTGTAACAGAAAAAACAGCATCGCGGCAGAAAGGGCAACCCTCCGCATTTGAAGGAATGTATAATGTCTGATCGATCTGCCTTTTTAACCGGTCAGGACTGATCCTGCACCGGATACCTGTGAGATGTTCTTCTCGATACTGTAGTGTGCCTCTGCTGGTAACAACTTCCCGGACCGAAAACATGCCTGTTCCACAAAACTATTTCCGGTAAGATCAGATAGTCGTTTGCACAGGTATCGCTCCACATCACTACAAAATCTCACAGGTATTAAAAAAAAAGAGATTGGTCTATCTGCCAAGGCATTGGTGCCTCGCCACATTCGGCTGTTTTCAGGCAGGAGATTCTTTCCGCACTTATACGACGTACTTGCCGAGCAGGCGGATAGAGGTGGTCATATCTGGACCGAGTGGTGAGCCGAAGATAATCTGGGTGACACCGGCTTTGGTAAGGTCTTCACATTTCTGCTTGACCATCTCAGGAGTTCCTGCAATGGTGAATGCGTCGATCTCCTTGTCTCCGACAAGTTCTCCAACCGTCTTAAAGTCGAACTTACCCAGTGCAGCCTTAATCTTTGCAACATTGTTGAGGTCAAGACCATGGCGGGTGAGGAGGTCCGGGGGAGAGCCTGCTGCGATGAATGCAGCGACAATTTTTGCTGAATTGCGTGCCTTCTTTTCGCTCCGGTCAATGGACATCGCCGTGTATGCACCGATATCAAAGCCTTTCTTGCCTACTTTGTCACAGGCAGCCTGGATGATCGGGATGGCAATCTTGAAGTCCTTGGGGTTGGATGCGTTGATCAACGCACCATCGCCGATCCTTCCGGCGAGGTCCAGTACCTTAGGTCCCTGTGCACCGATGTAGATCGGGATGCCCTTCTTGCCCGGGAGTGTGACTCCCGTGAGCTTTGCGCCATCGTAGTCAAAGAACGTCATTCCTGATTTCTTGACTTCTTCACCGGCACAGAGCTTGCGAATCTGGACTACGGCTTCCTCAAGGCGTCCGACCGGCTTTTCAGCGTTGATTGCAAGCTTCGGGAGGGTTGAAAGGTCCCCGGGTCCAATACCGAGGACAGCACGTCCATCGGAAATCTCGTTGAGTGTGCAGGCGAAAGATGCCATTGCGGCGGGGGTGTCGGTAAACGCGTTCATGATACCCGGGCCCATCTTCAACGATGTAGTCGCCTGAGCAATCGCGGCGAGGGTGGGGTAACAGTGGCGGTTGTTGTAGTGGTTAGTGATCCATGCGAAATCTATGTCTTTGGATTCTGCAAGTTTACAGAAGTTGACAACTTGCTTTACATTGACATTTCCTGGTACAAATTCAATTCCATATGTCAAGGGTTATTCACCTCATGGAGTATTACTGTCCACGCATTTAAATAAATTATCATTTTGCGTTGACCCTTTTGCGCTATCCGCTCAAAATATGCCCATTTTATCGTTTTTTTCTTTTGCAATCTTCTCAAGGATCATGGAGCGGAGGTGAACGCACCCAGATATACACATTTTAGTCGTCCTTCTGATGTTTTCCCCTGTTTTGGGTCATTGAATAAATTCGTTCATAAACTATACCTTGAATGATCCCATCGATTGAGATCCCCGGGGGGAGATAATTGATTTTTTACAATTTTTGGCTCTGTAGAATTCCTTCTCCATTGATATGAAATTCAAGATACCAACACGACGAAGGAGGGGACAGTGCCTGTCCCCCCATACCACCCCTGCTCTGAGC
>DATMWO010000145.1:0-2319 GCA_035562475.1 Methanoregula sp. | reverse complement strand
AATTTGTCGACAATCCCCCGGACATAGATTTCCCCACCGTGGATCCCGCTTCCGACCCCACGTTCTTCAATAGGAGGGATGCCGGTTAATCCCAGCACTATCAGAAGACCCCCCGCCATATATTCCCCGAGAAATGCCCGTGCTGCTCCCCCGACTACAAGGATCGGACGTTTATCAGTGTACTGCTTCATATGGATGCCCCCCCGGTATCCGATGTTATCCCTCACATATACTCTGCCACCACGCATACTGTGAGCAACTGCATCACCGGCACTACCATGAATAATGATCCTTCCCTGGTCCATGGTATTTCCCGGTGCATGGTCTGCATTCCCATGGACGAGAATTGTCGGACCGCTCATGAACATGGCGAGATCGCCGCCAGGGACTCCATTGACGGTGATTGAAACTCCTTCACCCCTGATCCCATCTCCAATGAACCGCTGCCCAAGCACGTTGTCTATGACGATCTCCTTTGTACCTTCAGCAATCGCCTTCCGGATCTGCTGGTTGAGGTGTGTGTAATGGAGATCTTTTGCATCAATCCTGACTGCAGTCGTCATCAGGCCCCCACTGTTTTCACATCGAGAACGTTCAAGAGTCCTTCGTCCAGCATATAACCCCTCAGCCGGTCGCGGTTGCCTCTCAGGCTCTCAATGCTGTTGATTCCCGCAGCACCCATGAGTTCAGCAAGTTCAAGCGTCCAACCATGAATGAGGTTCTCAACCTGCACAGATTCGATGTCAGGATCAAGCCTTTTAGTGAGTTCCGGTTTTTGGGTTGCGATACCCCATGCGCACTGCCCACGATAACAGGTGCCACATACGCGGCAACCCATTGCTACAAGCGCAGAAGTACCGATATAAACTGCATCAGCGCCGAGACAGATGATCTTTGCCACATCCGAACTTTCGCGGATCCCGCCGCTTGCGATAATGGATACCTTGTTCCTTATTCCCTGCTGGCGTAGTTTGGCGTCCACGCTCGCAACAGCTGCTTCTATGGGAATCCCTACATGATCCCGGAATACCCGCGGGGCTGCGCCGGTACCACCGCGGAATCCATCTATTACAACAGCATCTGCTGAAGAGCGTGCGATTCCGGCAGCAATTGCTGCGGAGTTGTGGACGGCTGCAATTTTCACAAAGACGGGTTTCTTCCACTCGGTCGCTTCCTTCAGACTCCGGACAAGCTGTTTGAGATCTTCGATACTGTAGATGTCATGATGGGGGGCGGGACTGATTGCATCGCTTCCTTCCGGGATCATTCGTGTGTATGATACATCAGCACAGACTTTTTCGCCGGGCAGGTGGCCGCCAATCCCCGGTTTTGCACCCTGTCCGATCTTGATCTCAATCGCAGCACCGCGTTCAAGATAATTGATATCCACCCCGAATCGCCCGCTTGCGACCTGGACAATCATATTTTTCTGATACGGGTAAAGCGATTCATGGAGACCCCCTTCACCTGTCCCCATAAAGGTTCCGATCCGGCTTACCGCTTTTGCCAATGCGGTCTGGGCGTTTAAGCTGATAGCACCGTAGCTCATATGTCCGACCATGATCGGTGTCTCGATCTGGAGGTTTGGGGATAGTTTTGTCAGGAGCTCAATTTCACCATTCGCTGATTCTTTAATGGATAATGATGAGGGCTTTTTTCCGATATATGTCCTCAGCTCCATGGGTTCGCGAAGCGGGTCGATGCTGGGATTTGTTACCTGGCAGGCATCCAGCACCAGGCGGTCAAAAATTATCGGGTAGGGAAGCGCATTTCCCATACCCGCAAGGACAATTTTTCCCGTTTTTGCCTGGTTAAAAATATTCTCACGAACCTCACGCGTCCAGACAGGATGACTCCGGTAATCCGTGGGTTTCTCATAGATACTGATAGCATCCCGTGGGCAGAATGCAGTGCAGCGATGGCATGCAACACAGTTGCGGGAGTTTATCCGGATAGCATCCCCGTCTTTTCGGTACACACCATACGAGCAGTTTTCCACGCAGCGCCCGCAGAGCATGCACTGGTCGGGGTCAATCTCAACTTTGTAGCGAAGAGGGATGCTGCCGATGGTCATGCAATAACCCTCCCAATGACAGGTTCACCGGCTTTTGGCATAGTGATAGTATTAATATCCGGTTCTATCCGCCGTATTGCTGCTTCCTCGCTGGAAATATAAAGCCGGTCTTCGTATTCACCGGTGACAAGCGGGCGCAGCTTAATCCGGTCGGTAAAGCCAACCAGCGTGTTTTCGTTTGCTACACAGATTGCAAAAGGACCATTCATGAGGGCGGATCCATACGCAAGACGAATTGCCCTGTT
>DATMWO010000144.1:0-2357 GCA_035562475.1 Methanoregula sp. | reverse complement strand
GCATCGCTCAGCGCAGGGGCGGTATGGAGGGACAGGCAAGTGTCCCCTCTTTCATCGTACCGGCATCCTGAATTTCATATCACGGGAAAAGGAATTACCCTGAAAGATCCACGGTTATTCATCTTGGTTGCCTGAGTCCGTGACTCATGAGCGTTTCTCCAGAGCCTCGTTTTCAATAATTCAGCTGTCGGCACGTTTTCACGAATGTTTCCTGTGTTGCCTTGCAGGAAAACGTGTTCCAAAGTATTAAGTTCCAAAAAATTTACATCAGATCAATGGCCGCACCTTTGCAGATCATCCTTGGCGGGCTGGCGCTTCTGGTTCTTTTTTCGAGTGTTTGCGGGTGCGTTTCGAGCAGTATCGGGGAAGTCAGCTACACCAATAATGGTGTTGCGGCAACGATAAGCAATCCCGGTCAACCCACCAACGCGTTTGTGCAGGTCACGATATATCAGGTGACCGGACTGTCACAGCAGGAACAGTCTTTTGTCATGCATCCGGTCAGCCTTGCTAACGGCGACAATAAAGTGTTTATCCCTCTCAATCTCCAACCCGGAACCTACAAACTCAATATGTATCTTATCCAGGATGGCGAACGAAAAACCGCGGTTATCCGGGACATCGTTGTGTGATTGATGGAAACATTTTCAAAGGACATACTTGATGCAGCACGGGGTATCACACCCGCGGATGCTGTACTAAAAAACGGCCTGGTGTTCAACCCGTTTATCAATGACTGGGAGCGAGGTGATCTCGCAATCAAAAACGGGCTGGTACTTGGTATCGGTACTTACTCCGGAAAAACAGACTATGATCTTTCCGGTTCGTATATCATCCCCGGTTTGATCGATGCTCATGCCCACATCGAAAGCTCACTCCTTGCACCCCGTGAGTATGCCCGTCTTGTTGCCCTTCATGGAACGACTACCGTAATAGCTGATCCGCATGAAATTGCCAACGTTGCCGGTAAACAGGGAATTGATTTTATGCTTGCCGAACGGTCGGGGGCATGTATTGACATCCGTTATCTCCTTCCCTCCTGTGTTCCTGCGACCCTGATGGACACGGGAGGTGCTACGCTGGATGCCCATGATCTTCAGCAGTATATCGGGTGTGATGGAATTCTGGGTCTGGGTGAGATGATGAACGTTCCCGGTGTCCTTACCGCAGATCCTGCTATTGGAAAAAAACTCCGGATCTCAGCTATCAGGGATGGTCACGCCCCCCTGCTGCGTGGTCATGATCTCAACGCGTACATCCTTGCCGGGATCCAAAGCGATCACGAATGCACTTTGCGGGATGAGGCAGAAGAAAAACTCCGGCGCGGGATGTATATATTCATCCGTGAAGGTTCAACCGAACATAATATTGCCGATCTTATTGGTCTGGTGAACCTCAGGACAGTAGCACGGTGCTGTTTTGCCACAGACGACTGTCATGCGGATATACTTTATGAGAAAGGACACATTGATCGGTGCGTGCGGCGGGCTATCGAATGCGGGCTTGAACCGGAACTTGCCCTGCGGATGGCAACACTCTCTGCTGCAGAAAGATTCGGGCTGTCCGATCGCGGGGCCCTTACCCCGGGGCGACGGGCAGATTTCTGTATTGTTGATGATCTGCACCGGTTCATCGTAAAAAAAGTTTTTGTGATGGGAAAAGAGGTTCATCCAGCACATTCTGTACCCCGTACCAGCCCCCCATCGCCTTTTACCTGCAGGATACCCTCTGCTGATGAACTTCGGATCACCGGCAGCGGGGAAGCCCGGGTAATCGGGCTTGTATCCCGCCAGATAATCACCGATTCCCTGCGATATCCCCTGGCAGCGCAGGATATCCCCGATTTACATCGTGATATCCTGAAGGTGGTTGTCTGCAGCCGGTACAGGGACAAGAAATGCATTATCGGACTCGTCCATGGATTCTCCCTGAACCGGGGGGCTATTGCATCCAGTATTTCCCACGATGCACATAATATCATTGCCGTAGGCACGAGCGATGCAGAAATCCGGTTAGCGATTCAAGAAGTTATCCGTTCACGGGGTGCGATGGTGGCTGTTGCAGGGGAAATTCCGACAATCCTTCCGCTCGATTGCGCCGGGTTGATGTCAACACTGCCCTATCCTGAAGTTGTACAGCGGTTACAAGCTCTTCACACGATCACTGAGCGCATGGGTAGCATCAGTGATCCTTTCATGTACCTTTCGTTCCTTGCCCTGACGGTGATTCCCTCCCTGAGGATAACCGATCATGGGCTCTTTGAGGTCGGGGAGTCTGCAAACGTCCCGCTCTTTATTCAATAAGGGTAAAGTGTTATTTTAACCCCTAATTTTTTCGTAAAATCCTCTGAAAATTAT
>DATMWO010000143.1:0-4613 GCA_035562475.1 Methanoregula sp. | reverse complement strand
GCTGACCATCTCCGGAAAAACCGCATCATAGATAGTAGGTGAACCTTTGGATGCCCATACAAGTCGTTCAAGCCCGTAACCCGTATCAACAATCCGGAGTTTCATCGGGTAGTACATTTCCCCGTTCAGGTCATATCCCGGTGCCGAAGTCTTTTGACGACCGAGGCTCATGAAGACCAGGGTTGCAATCTCAAGTCCGCCGATAAGTACTTCAACACTTGGTCCTGCATTCCCGCCGCCGATCCACGGGTGCTCCTTATACGTGACTTTGGTGATATCCCCACCGATGGAGGCGATGAACTGGTCGCACAGTTCCACGGTCCGGTCTTTCCAGTAGATCTCTTCAGTGGGTGTGTTGAAGGCGTGATGCGCCATCATCTCAAATGTTGTGAGGTGCCGCCCTGATCTGCCTACTGAATCAAGATCATTGAGCCGGATGCACGGCTGGGATATGGTGAGGGGATTTGCCGGAGGTGGCACGATACCCCCGGTTACAAAGGGCTGGAAATCAGCAATCGATGCGATAGTGAGGTAGATATCGTCCCGCCAGCGTGCAACAACCGGGTAACGCTCAAGGCGGGTGTGGCCATGCTTTTCAAAAAAGGAGAGGTAGGCTTCACGCATGCTGTCAAGGGAATGAGTGTTGAAGACCGGGTTACCGATAAAATTATAGGGTTCACACGGAGCATCACCGCATATTTCGCGGGAACTGTCACGTGTCCAGAACGCTGAGCCGCAACTTTTACAGACCTTGCGGGTCATTCCCTGGGTCTTAAAATATTCCAGCTGGTATTCTTCTTCGAGCATGAATAATCACGTAATCGTCAGTACAGTTGATTACGAACGGTAATTATTGTATTGTATACGACTATTTTTTCCAGGTATCCTGGTACCAGGTGTCGATGTGACGGAATGTTCCGGTCTCCTGCGCTATCCTGACTGCCAGCAGGTGCCAGCACGTCCTGCCACGGTAAAGAAAATCGCCACAGGTACAGAAATCTTCATCCACGATATATTCGGCAGTCCTGCCTTCAACGACAAAAAAATCCAGGTATTTTTTGATTTTACCTGAATCGAGTGCAGCGAGGGCTTTTTTTCCCCGTGTGCCGAAACTTTCTTCGATCTCGAGACGAAGGGATGCATCGAGACCCTTTTTCTGGGCGAGACGCTGCCAGAGATCGCTCATGGGATTATCTGAAAGGCTGGTGGATCGTCGATATACTTCCAGTCCATCCGGGTGGAAAGACGCTGCATAGCGGGAGCTTCCAGTGCGTAGTGGGTCGCTTCAATGCAGGGCAGGGCAGCAGTTCGTGCAACCGAATGTTTCATTTCAGCGGAAAGAAACGTATCGGCACCCAGTGCTTTTGCCTCTTCAAGAAAAGCCGGATCAAAACCACTACCGGCGACAAGTGCCAGCCGCCGGATCTTTTTTACCTTTCCCCAGAGACGGCAATTTCCTCCAAGACGTTTCGATATCTCAGCAGGTGACAGTGTGCAGGAACCAATACATCCTGTGGACATGCGTGAAACGTCTTTGAGCGAGAGAATCTCTGCAAGGGCATCGTTAACCCCCTCAGGTGCCCTGTCGAAATTTGTGTGCATGACATACAGGTTCATATCTGCGGAGAGGAGGGCGCGCATCAATCCGGCAACCCGCCCGGTTATTGCAGTGACCGGTGTCCATAGAGGTGTGTGATGGACTACCAGCATATCAGCCGATGCCAAAACCGCTTCCTGTACTACGCAGGGTGTAGCATCCAGGGCGCAGCACACACGGGAAATTTCCGGTCTGCCTTCGACCACGAGCCCGATCTTTCCTGCATCAAAATCCTCAGCAAGCTCGGGAGGGGCTAGACGCTCCATCTCTTCAATAAAGGCATGCACATGCATAGACAAGTATCGTTACGAGGGGTTAAAATATCATATATTACTATGGATAATAACAATTAATTTAAATATACATTAAACCGTATTTCTGGTATGCACAAGTCCATCGATCAGATCAATGAGCGGATCCGGGACGGCACTGCCCGCGTCGTCACTGCCGAGGAAATGCCCGCTGTCGTTGCCGAGCTGGGTGAATTGGGGGCACTCAAAGAAGTTGATGTGGTTACTACGGGGACATTCGGGGCCATGTGCTCATCCGGTGCCTTCCTCAATTTCGGGCATGCCGAACCACCGATCCGGATGGAACGAATCTGGCTGAACAATGTGGAAGCATACGGCGGTCTGGCGGCAGTCGATACGTATATTGGTGCGACACAGCAATCTGATACCCTCGAAGAGCAATATGGCGGAGCGCATGTGATCGAGGACCTTGTGGCAGGAAAATCCGTAGAACTCCGGGCAAGTTCACGGGGTACTGACTGTTACCCGCGCAGGACAATAACCACCGATCTCCTGCTCGAACATTTTAACCAGGCCATCATGTGCAATCCGCGCAATGCGTACCAGCGCTATAATGCGGCGAGCAATTCAACAGACCGCGTTTTGCATACGTATATGGGAGTGCTGCTGCCCAATTGCGGTAATGTATCGTATTCCGGGGCGGGAGTGTTAAACCCGCTCTCCAATGATCCCAGACTCCGCCTTATAGGCAGCGGTGTCCCTATCTTTTTATGCGGGGCTCAGGGAATGGTTGTTGGTGAGGGAACCCAGCACTCGCCAGCCGGAGGATTTGGTACCCTGATGGTAACAGGGGACTTAAAGGAGATGTCGCAGGACTACATGCGGGCAGCGACGATGACCGGATACGGGGTTACGTTGTATGTGGGACTGGGTATCCCCCTCCCGGTGCTCGATCTTGATGTAGTGCGGGCAACTGCTGTCCGTGATGAGGATATTTCAGTAGATCTTCTCGATTATGGTGTGCCGAGCAGGAATCGTCCTGCAATCAGGAAAGTAACCTATGCTGAACTGCGGAGCGGTGCCGTCGAAATGAATGGAGAGGAGGTTAAGACGTCATCACTCTCCAGCTTCCGGAAGGCACGGCAGGTAGCCGGCGAGCTGAAACGCTGGGTTGAAGCAGGCAAAATGCAACTCACCCTTCCTACCCGCATGATAGATTCAAAAAAGCCGGTAAAACCCATGCACCAGAGTGTAAAAGGCCCGCGGGTGCTGGACATCATGGACCGTCAGGTCGTCAGTATCGGGCAGGATGAAGAGATTACCACAGCGGCAAAAAAACTCCTGAAAGGTGATACCAACCACCTCCCGGTCATCAACAATGACAATATCCTGGTTGGTATAGTGACAACGTTTGATGTATCAAAAGCGGTTGCAAATCCCGGCAAAGCCCTCTTCGTCAGGGATATTATGAAAAAGAAAGTCATCACGACCACACCCGATGAAGCTGTGGATATAGCTGTGCAAAAACTCGAGAAGAACAATATCAGTGCACTGCCGGTCGTGGATGGCGGGCACCATGTAGTTGCCATGCTTACGGCAATAGATCTAGGAAAGCTTTTCGGCGGGAGGTGGCTGAAATGAAACTGCTGGTGACGTTCTCGCGCAAGAAAGGGAGAAAACCGATCATCGCACAGGTCGTGCGTGATACCGGTGTCCTGATCAATGTTGAACGGGCAATCATTGATTCATCGGAAGGTGAAGCACTCATCGATGTTCCTGACGACCAGTGCCAGCTCGTCAGAGATACGATGATCAGTCTCGGTGCAACAGTACACCTCCTTGAACATGGCATCAGTGTAAACGAGAGCGAATGCGTGGATTGCGGAGCATGTATCAGTATCTGCCCCCGGGAAGTCTTTTCGCTGGATAGTGACTTTAAACTGAAGCTGGCAGAAGAAAAATGCGTGCTCTGTGGGAAGTGTATCGAAGCGTGTCCTCAACAGGCGCTCACGCTTCCTCTATGATTCGCACACCGTTCGTGTTCCGGGAAACAATAGCGACGATACTTGCCGATGCGCCCAAGGATATTGCTGCTGCAAAATCCGGTATGATTGAGGCACGGCAGGTCCTGGAGGCGCATATTGCCCGCGATCCTTTTTTTCTTTCTACCTTTGATCCCTATACGCCGGACTCCCCTGAGCAGATAATTCTCAGGATGGCCCATGCAACGCGAAAAGCCGGTGTTGGTCCCATGGCAGCTGTGGCAGGTGCAATTGCATGGGCTGGTGTTGAGGCAATGGCTGATGCAGGTGCTGTGTTCGGCGTGATCGATAACGGCGGTGACATTGCACTCTTAAGCGACCGCCCGGTCCGGGTCGGAGTTCATGCCGGTGAGGCAGTTTTTTCCAACCGGATTGCGTTTGTTATCCCTCCGCAGGAAAAAATACTGGGTATATGCACCTCATCGGCAACGGTCGGACCTTCCATCTCCTTTGGGTGTGCAGATGCTGTTACGGTATTTTCTCATGATGTTGCGCTTGCCGATGCCTGGGCTACCTCGGTCTGCAACCAGATCCGTCCCGATGACCAGAGGGTTCTCGAACTGATAAACCCGGATGAAGTTTCCGGGATTTTTGCCATTATGGGAGAGACACTGGTGAAATGGGGAAATCTCCCGCCCCTGGTTTCTGCAGTGGTCGATGAGCAGCTGATAAGTGCGGGAGATCGATTATAACGGGAATAAATAATTTGTCTGTGTTCGTGAT
>DATMWO010000142.1:0-4272 GCA_035562475.1 Methanoregula sp. | reverse complement strand
ATCCTGCACACCTCAACAGGGACGTACAAATACCCGGAAAAGAAGTTGCTGTCACAATCGAGCATTACACCGGCATCGGTACTCGCTGCCGCGAGGATGGCGTGCAGTATCCGTGGCTGGCTGATTATTGAGGAATCCCTGGGAATATCCTGCGCAGGAACGCTCGGGATTATTACTTCAGATGAAGATTATTTTTTTGCTGCCGGGAAAAAGTCTGCCCTCAGTACAAAAGTCGCTTCGGCACAACACTGCAAGCACCTTCTCCTCGGGAAGAATATACCTGCATACAACCATGAACATGTGGTCCATATCGACGACGTTGCAGCCTGTAAGGGCACTGAATGTTCGCTCACGCTGGCCGGCATAACCAGCAGGTTTTCCAATCCTCTTCTAGAACTTCCTGGATATCAGTCGCCCCTGATGCTTGCCGCTGCTGCAGCGATGCTGTTGGGAATAGACCCGGATCCGTTATCCTCGTTCAGTGCGCTCCCGGGCAGGATGTCTATATCGTATGACCAGGGAGTGCTTGTTGTAGACAATGCCAACAGCGGTACCAACCTTGCAACCACTGTTGAAGCAGCCCGGTACGCCCGGAGCATATCCGGAAAAGAAGCCATTACTCTGGTCATCGGACAGTCTGAAGGTGATGGGGCAGTCTGCGAAGGATTTGCCTTGGACCAGATTCGGGCAGCAATCGACAGGATTCGTCCTGTGTGTGTAGTAGGGGTGGGAGCACCACCGATGCAGGGAACTCCTGAGTTCGATGGGCTGACACCACAAATATCAGTGTATACGACCACACTTGCTGAAGCCTATACCTCTGCTCTGCGTATGACAGACCATGGATCCATTGTCCTTGCGGTGAAAACCTGGAGATAACTGAACTATCATGAAATATATGCACCCACGTCCCAGTTCGATTGTTGCTGCACTCTATACAGCCCGGGATCTCAAAGTCGATGTTGCTATCCTTCACGGTCCTTCCGGCTGTTCATTCAAGCACGCCCGGCTGCTGGAAGAAGATGGCATGCGGGTGCTTACAACTTCCCTTGCTGATAACGAGTTCATCTTTGGCGGCCAGAAACCCCTTGAAGATGTCCTGCGCTATGCCGAAGATAATTTCTCCCCAAAAAGGATGGCAGTGATTGGTACCTGTGTTGCGATGATTATCGGTGAAGATCTCCAGTCTGCCATTGATGGAGCCGGAATAACCACCCCTACGATAGCAATTGATATTCATGCGGGATATCTCGAAAATATTGCAGGGGTCCTTGCTACCCTTGAAGCTGCATGTGAAGCAGAATGGATTTCCTCAGAAGAACTCACCCGCCAGCGGTTCTTAATGGAGAAGGCAAACGAAGTGGAGCGGCTGAGAGGTGCGGCAAGCCAGCCCTATATTGTACCCTCACGGGGTGACCTGAAACATATCGCTGCACAGCGCCTGCTCGACCTTGCCCGGAGCGGGAAACGGGGTGCAGCAATCCTGAATGCAAAGAAAGAGACGGCCTATATGTTCTCTGACGAGCTGGTTGCCCTCCATGATGCCTGCCCTGAGGCGGATATTACTTATATTGCCAATCTCGATCAGCGTGGACTTCCTAAGACGCGGCTTGATGCAGAGCGGATATATGAAGAGATGACGTCCTGCGGTTTGAAACTCGAAATTATCGGTGCACTTGACGAGTATGGTGCGAACGGGGATCTTCTTGGCAGGAAGTTACAGGAGATTGCGCCAGTATTTGCCCTGATTACCGGTGTGCCTCATGCAATTCCTCAGGAATACACACAGGGCATCGAGTGCTTCTCGGTGACAAACGGCCCGCGTCAGGTAGAACCCCTCCATGCTATCGGGCACCAGCATGTGATTGTGGAAATCGATCTGCATCCCAAAACACTGGGTGTCTGCACTATTGTCGAAAGTGAATTCGGTGCCATTCTGCGGAGTCTTTCATGAAAAAAATCCTGATTACCGGTGATAGATCCGGAAGTGGCAAGACAAGCATTACCCTTGCTCTCGCTGCGCTTCTTTCCCGGAATAACAAGGTCCAGACCTTCAAGGTTGGGATGGACTATATTGATCCTTCCTACCTTTCTGCAGTATCCGGGCGACCCTGTCGGAACCTTGACAGTTTCACACTGTCCGATAAACAGATTTGCGAAATTTTTCAGCATGGATGTCGCGGCGCAGATATCGCGCTTGTTGAGGGAGTCCGCGGGCTGTACGAAGGAGCAGAGGCACTTACCGATACTGGCAGCACCGCATCTGTTGCAAAACTACTCGATCTCCCTATGGTGCTGGTTGTCTCCGCTCAGAGTATCACCCGAAGTGCAGCTGCACTAGTCAAAGGATTTCAGGTATTTGATCAGGATGTCCATATCTCCGGGGTCATCCTGAACAATGTTAAAGGTGATTCGCACAGGGAAAAGGCGCAAAAGGCAATCGAACATTATTGCGGTATTCCGGTTATCGGGGCTATTCCTCGCATGGAAGAGATGAAGCTTGCCATGCGACATCTCGGTCTCGTACCCTATCGTGAAGGTTCCGGGCGCGGCGATTTTGATATCCGAATCGCCACTATCACGGATATGATTGGGAAGTATGTGGATCTTGAGTTGTTTCAGAAACTTATGAAGGAATTTGTTCAGCAACCTGGAGAAAAAACACTCTTTGACACAAGGGTGGACCAGGATGTTAAAATTGGCGTCGCCCTTGATGAGGTATTTAATTTTTACTATGCCGATCTTTTTAATATTCTCCCTGCTGCTGGAGCAGAATATATATCGTTCAGTCCGGTTCATGACCGGCTCCCTGATGCGGATGGTTATATAATCGGGGGAGGCTACCCTGAGCTCTTTGTCAAAGAACTGGAGGCAAACAATCCGATGCGCGAAGCGATACGTGAAGTATCCCGAAATGGTTGTCCGTTCTATGCGGAGTGTGGGGGTCTGATGTATCTCACTGACCGTATACTCTTACAAAAAGGATGGCAGGGAGCACACAAGGATACCATATATGAAATGTGCGGGGTTTTTTCCGGTGAGACCCGGATGCCGGCAAGAAGGGTTGTCAGTTATGTCGAAGGCAGAAGTATGAGCAATTCTCCGATGGGAGCTGCAACATTCCGGGGGCATGAATTCCATTACTCTGACGTCCTGCTCTCTCCAGGCACACACTTTGCATACCAGCTCTCACGGGGTGTAGGAATTCATGAAAATCTTGACGGTGCGGTCATCAACAATTCGCTGGGGAGTTACACTCACCTCCACCCGGTAGCAAGTTCGGGGATGTTCCGGCATTTTGTTGAATTGAGCCGGAAAAATTCATGAACAATTGATTTATCGGGTCTCTGGAATTCCTTTCACTGTTAACCCAAAATAAAAAGCACGGGTACGATGAAAGAGACGACATTACTGTCCCCACACCTGTTCCTTTCATGAGATGAGAATGATGTGAACATATTGTATGTTTGTTGGTTATCGTAGTTCGGGGGAGCAGTTCAGATAAAAGAAAAAACTACAAAACCAAGTACACCCCATAAAAGCTATGATCATTTACATTGATGGGAAGTATCTTCCTGATGACCAGGCAAAAATCTCGGTTTTTGATCACGGTTTTCTCTATGGAGACGGTGTGTTTGAGGGAATCCGTGCCTACAATGGCAGAATTTTCCGTCTGAAAGAACATCTTGATCGACTCTACGATTCGGCAAAAACAATCGACCTGCAGCCTCCTTTATCAAAGGAAGAGATGACCGAAGTAATCTGCGAAGTGTTGCGCAGGAACAAATTAACCAACGCCTATATCAGGCCAATCATCAGCAGAGGGGTAGGAGATCTCGGTCTTGACCCGCGCAAGTGCCCGAAACCTTCTGTTATTGTGATTGCCACGAGCTGGGGTGCGATGTATGGCGATCTGTATGACAAGGGTCTCAGGGCGGTCACTGTCTCAGTGCGGAGGAATCCTGCTGATGCACTCCCTCCGAATGTAAAAAGCCTGAATTATCTTAATAATATCCTTGCAAAGATTGAAGCAAACTATAAAGGCGGCGATGAGGCAATCTTCTTTGACACGAATGGCTACGTATCTGAAGGTTCCGGCGACAATCTCTATGTCGTGAAAAATGGTGAGATTATCACACCCCCGACCCTTAACAATCTCCGTGGTATCACCCGCATGGTTCTGCTAGAACTTGCAAAATCTCTCGGCATTACCGTTAAGGAGCAGAACATCGGGTATTTCGATCTCTATTCTGCAGACGAGATGATCTGTAC
>DATMWO010000141.1:0-3152 GCA_035562475.1 Methanoregula sp. | reverse complement strand
AAACAAGATACCCGGTCCAAACGGCCGTGTGGTATCATTTATTGACATCGGAACCAATTCTGTCCGTCTTCTTGTTGTAAGGCTCAATCCCAATCATTCGTACAGCATTCTGTCGCAGCAAAAACAACAGGTCCGCCTCGGGGAGGGTGAGTTTGAGGAAGAAGAGATCCTTCCTGAGGCAATAGAACGATTGGTGATTGTCTGTAAAAAATTATCAGAACTTGCCCGGACTTTTAACACGGACGAATTTGTCGCTGTTGCCACATCTGCCATGAGGGAAGCTACCAACCAGCATGAAATCTTACATCTTTTACGGCAGGAAGCCCTGCTGGATGTCCGGGTAATTTCGGGACAGGAAGAAGCCCGGCTTATTTATCTTGGGGTTTCTAGTGGAATTCATCTGGGGGATCGGCAGGCATTTTTTATTGATATCGGTGGCGGAAGTACAGAGATTGCGATTGGCGGTGAACGGAATTATCACTATCTCGAAAGCTTCAAACTGGGGGCTATACGCCTCTCTAATCTTTATCTTTCCTCTACTATTACCAGCCCCGTGTCTCAGGACCAGTATAAGATAATCCAGCAGCATGTTAAGGATACTATTATCCATTCTGTCCAGAAAATTCGCAAACAAAAACCTGATCTTGCTATCGGAAGTTCCGGAACTATCATGAACCTTGCCGAAATTGCTCACAAAACCCTTCACCAGGAGGGGAGCTCCGGAAAAGATGTGCTGATTTACAAAGATTTACGGAAGGTCATTGCTCTCCTTTGTTCGCTTCCTCTTGCGGAGCGCAGAAAAATACCGGGTATTAATCCTGAACGTGCGGACATTATCATACCAGGTGCAGCCATTCTTGATCTTTTCATGAAGGAGCTGTCGCTTGATTCAATTACCATTACCGGTCGGGGCTTGCAGGATGGTCTGCTGGTTGATTACCTTTCAAGGATCGATACATTCCCTCTCCTTGGTGAGCTCTCCCCGAGGCAGCGCAGTGTCCTTCAATTGGGAAGGTCCTGCGGGATCAATGAGATACATGCCCGTACAGTGACAAGCCTGGTTCTTGAATTATTTGACTCAGCAAAAGAACAAAAACTCCACACCTTTAGTGACAGAGAGCGTGAACTGCTCGAATATGCAACATTTCTCCATGATATCGGATCATTCATTTCCTACACCAATCATCAGGCACATTCCTACTACATCATAAAAAATTCCGAACTCCTGGGGTTTGATCAAAAAGAGATCACCTTCATGGCAAATATCGCACGGTTTCACCGGAAAAAAACCCCAAGAAAAAGAGATCCGGAAATTATCGAGCTGGATTCCCAGGAGAGGGAAGCCCTGCGGATTCTCTCGACATTCATCCGGCTTGGAGAAAGTCTTGACCGCAGTCATACTGCTCTGATCCAGCATGTGCGTTTCTCCCATGTTGATAAAGAATTTGTATATCTCGAAGTTATTGCCCGCGGGGACTGCCAGCTTGAAATATGGGGTGTCGAAGCGGAGAGAAAGGCGTTTGAAAAAATATTTGGGAAAGAACTCGTGATGGAGCGAATTCAGACAGGGTAACTGGTAGGGAAATATCACAACCCGCTATTTCAAATACCGGAAAAATACGTTATCTGCATCCGAAAATTTAAAAAGAAAATTTTCAATTAGGAAAAAAAACTTTCTTTTCTCCTCGCGTTGCTACTCTTCTCGCAGCATCCTGTCAATAGCGTGCGCCGCCTGCTTTGCTGCACCCATCGCCCAGATTACCGTTGCAGCGCCCGTGGCAACATCACCCCCGGCATATACTTTTCTGAGAGATGTCCGGAATTCCTCATCGACAATCACATTGCCTCTTTTCCCGCGTTTTAATTCAGGAAGTTCACTGATAAGGAGGGGATTTGGTCCCTGCCCGATTGCTGCTATGAAGACATCTGCATCAAGAGTAAAATGGCTGCCTTTAATAGGGGCTGGTTCCGGGCGGCCGGTTGTGTCCAGATCACACATCTCCATTTTTACGCACTCAATACCGGTCATTACCTGATCACCAAGGATCCGCACGGGGTTTGTACACATGACAAATTCAATCCCTTCTTCCTTTGCCCGGATCGTTTCAGCCTCTCTGGCCGGGAGATCTTCCTCACGTCTTCGATACACAAGAGTAACCTTTCCGCCAAGACGAAGGGCAACACGGGCTGCATCCATGGCAACATTTCCACCACCCGCAACTACAACCCTGCTTCCTTTCTTTACCGGTGTGTCATATACCGGAAAGCGATCAGCATGCATCAGGTTGACTCGGGTAAGAAACTCATTTGCTGAATACACGCCCGGGAGATTCTCACCAGGCAGTCCCATAAAATATGGAAGTCCGGCACCGGTGCCAAGAAAAACCGCGTCATAACTGAGCAGTTCTCGTATCGTGACACTTCTTCCCACCAGATGGTTAAGACGCAGGTCGACCCCAAGAGAAAGTACTGTGTCAATTTCTGCCCTTACGATTTCCTTAGGAAGGCGAAAAGAGGGTATACCATACATAAGTACTCCTCCAGCCTCGTGGAGGGATTCAAAGAGGGTCACGTAGTAGCCCATTCGGGCCAGTTCGGCTGATGCGGTAAGTCCGGCCGGACCGGCACCGACAACAGCAACCCGCCTGCCGTTTGAAGCTTTTTTATGGGGAATTACCGTACCGTGCTCCCGTTCCCAGTCTGATATGAATCGTTCGAGTGTGCCAATGGCAATCGGGATATCCTTGTTCCCCAGGAGACATGCACCCTCACACTGGACCTCCTGGGGGCAGACCCGTCCGCAGATAGCAGGGAGCATGTTTTGCTCCCTGATGATCACTGCCGCTTTTTTGAAGTCCCCAACAGCAACTTCACGGATAAACGACGGGATATCAATGGTGACCGGGCATCCTTTCACACAGAGCGGTTTTTTGCACTGGAGGCACCGTTCAGCTTCTGCCATCGCTTCTTCCGGTGTCAGGCCTGCATCAACTTCGCTAAAATCATGGATACGCTGGTCAACCGGGCGGTCATGCATGGCGCTCACCTCCTTTGGAGGTACAGATATGTGCCTGATAGCGTTCCAGGGACTCTTTTTCTTCCGGCTGGTACATCCGCAACCGTTGCATCAGGCTATTGAAGTCTACCTGGTG
>DATMWO010000140.1:0-6559 GCA_035562475.1 Methanoregula sp. | reverse complement strand
CTCATGGGCCGACCTTTTGATTCTTACCGGCAACGTCGCCCTGGAATCGATGGGATTCAAAACCTTTGGCTTCGCCGGCGGCCGTGCGGATGTCTGGGAGCCGGAAGAAGACGTCTACTGGGGCTCGGAGAACAAGTGGCTGGATGACCAACGCTACTCCGGCGACCGGAACCTCGAAAATCCGCTCGCTGCTGTGCAGATGGGTCTGATTTACGTCAATCCGGAAGGCCCGAACGGTGTCCCGGATCCGGTCGCAGCTGCACGGGATATCCGCGAGACGTTCGCCCGCATGGCAATGAACGACGAGGAGACCGTTGCGCTCATCGTCGGTGGTCATTCCTTCGGCAAGGCTCACGGTGCCGGACCTGCGACCCATGTAGGACCTGAGCCGGAAGCAGCCCCCATCGAGGAGCAGGGCCTCGGCTGGAAGAGCAGCTTCGGTACCGGCAAAGGCGGGGACACGATAACAAGCGGCCTGGAGGTCACCTGGTCCAATACGCCCACGAAATGGAGCAACAACTTCCTGCGGATCCTCTTCGAAAACGAATGGGAACTGACGAAGAGCCCGGCCGGTGCGCACCAGTGGCAGCCGAAGGGCGACGCAGGCGCCGGCACGGTGCCGGATGCCCACGACACCTCGAAGCGACACGCGCCCGGCATGCTGACTACTGACCTTTCCCTGAGATTCGACCCGGTCTACGAAAAGATTTCACGGCGTTTCTACGAGCATCCGGACCAGTTGGCGGATGCATTCGCCCGGGCATGGTTCAAGCTGACGCACCGTGACATGGGTCCGCGTGCACGCTATCTCGGCCCGGAGGTTCCTGCCGAAGAGCTCCTCTGGCAGGACCCCATCCCTGCCATAAATCACCCGCTGATGAATGCAAAGGACATCACTTCTCTCAAGGGCAGGATCCTGGCTTCCGGCCTGTCGGTATCAGAGCTGGTCTCGACCGCATGGGCGTCGGCGTCCACCTTCCGAGGCTCCGACAAGCGCGGCGGTGCGAACGGTGCCCGTATCCACCTGGCGCCGCAGAAAGACTGGGAAGTCAACCAGCCGGCCCGGCTGGCGAAGGTGCTCAAGGTCCTTGAGGGCATCCAGAATGCGTTCAACAGCACGGCCTCTGGCGGAAAGAAAGTCTCGCTGGCTGACTTGATCGTCCTGGCCGGTTGTGCCGGGATCGAGCAGGCTGCGAAGAATGCCGGTCAGAAGGTCAAGGTTCCCTTCACGCCGGGACGCATGGACTCCTCACAGGAGCAGACCGATGTGGTCTCTTTCGCCGTGCTCGAGCCGAAGGCGGACGGCTTCCGCAACTACTTAAAGACCCGCTATACTGCATCGGCCGAGGAGTTGCTGGTCGACAAGGCGCAACTGCTGACCCTGACCGCGCCTGAGATGACGGTGCTTGTTGGTGGGTTGCGGGTGCTGAACACCAACTTTGGCGGATCACCGCACGGTGTCTTCACGAAGCGCCCGGAAATGCTCACCAATGATTTCTTTGTCAACCTGCTCGACATGGGCACGGAGTGGAAGGCGATATCGAAAGACGCCGACGTGTTCGAAGGCCGTGATCGCAAGACCGGCGAAGCGAGGTGGACCGGCACGCGGGTCGATCTCATCTTCGGTTCGAACGCCCAGCTCCGGGCTCTGGCCGAGGTCTATGGAAGCGCAGACGGCCAGAAGAAGTTTGTCCAGGACTTTGTGTCAGCCTGGACCAAAGTGATGAACCTTGATCGCTTCGACCTGACAAAGGGACTGAAACATTGAACGGTGCAATGAACGCACCGCGTATCATCTCGTGGAATATCACACTGCGGTGTCCGCTGAAGTGTGCCCACTGTTACGTGGACGCTGGCGAACTGGAGGCAGAAGGAGTCCTCTCCACAAAGGAAGCATTCGGCGTCATCGACCAGATCCGCGAGACCGGGAAACCTGTAGTCGTACTGAGCGGCGGGGAACCTCTCATGAGGGAGGATATCTTTGCCATCGCCCGATACGGCACTGAACAGGGGCTCCGGATGGTCATGGGCACCAGCGGGTATCTGCTGGATCAGGCTGCAGCAAAAAAACTCCATGAATCGGGGATCAGGGCTGTAGCCATCAGCATTGATTCAGCTGACCCCTCCGTCCATGACGCATTCCGCGGCATAGACGGTGTATGGGAGCGGGCTGTACAGGCAATCAGTTTCTGCCATGAAGAGAAAATGGGCGTCCAGATCAATATGTCGGTTATGCGGTCTCTGATGAGCGATGTCGAGGAAGTGATCGAAGTAGGGACTGCACTCGGGGTCCGTGATTACCAGCTTTTTTTCCCGGTTCCGACAGGAAGGGCACGGCTGATTGAACCCCGAAGCGCCCAGGAATACGAGGAGCTTATCCGTGAGATCCTGATCAAATACCGGGACAGCGATCTCAACATCCGCCCGACCTGTGCCCCGCAATTCCGCCGCATTGCCAAGGAACTGGGAATTACAAACCCCACCTGGGGACGCGGCTGTCTTGCCGGTATCACCTATTGCCGGATTTTTGCCAATGGAGACGTAACTCCCTGCCCGTACCTTCCCGTGAGCGCTGGAAATGTCCGTACTACACCATTTTCTGATATCTGGAATAATGCCGGACTCTTCATTACCCTCCGCAATATGGATAATCTGACGGGAAAATGCGGGCGGTGCACCTTTAAGGCATCCTGCGGCGGATGCAGGGCCCGGGCCTACCGGAGAGATGACACCGTCTCCACACTCTGGTGTGACGGTCTTGCACAACCGGGTATACTGAACGGGGAGATCTGTGGTGAGGATCCCTGGTGCCCCTACGAGCCTGGAGGAATGGTATTATGACGAACCATGTTTTGCCTGACACGACAGATTTGTACATTCTTGACGCCCTCCAGGATGATATCCCACTGGTACCCCGTCCCTTTGTAGCAATTGCCCTGCGGCTGGGAATCCCCGAGCAGGTTCTTCTTGAGCGGTTGAAACGGCTCCAGGCCGAGGGCATTGTACGGGGAATATCTCCCTTCCTTGAATCCCGGCATATGGGACTATCTGCAGCAACCCTGATTGCCCTCCATGTTCCCGAGGACCGGGTTCACGAGATCGCAGCCATCATCAGCAGCTACCCGGAAGTGTCCCATAATTTCCGGCGGGACCACTACTACGCTCTCTGGTTTACACTCTCCGGTAAAAACGAAGAAGCTATCCAGTGCGTTCTGGCAGAAATCCTGCGGCGTACAGGAATTCCGGATACAGATGTCCTGAACCTTCCCACGGTAAAAAAACTGAAAGTCGATGTGCGTTTTTCATTCCTGAAAGCTGAAGACCGGGAGGGCACCCTTGGATCCTCCTGATATGCACCTGCTCTCTGAACTCGGGAAAGGTCTTCCTCTCGTAAAAGAACCGTATGAAGAGATCGGAAAGCGGCTGAACCTTACCAGCAGCGAGATACTGGAACGAATCCAGAAGCTTCGGTCAGCGGGAATTATCCGGAAATTCCGGGCACGTATCAACCAGAGGCGTGTAGGTATAACCGCAAATGCCCTTGTTGCATGGAAATGTACGGATTCACAAAAGGGTGAAATCGGATCCCTGCTGGCATCGTACCCCTGTGTCACCCATTGTTATGAACGCAAGCCGGAGCCCGGCAGGTGGGAGTACACTATCTATACCGTTCATCACGGGTATATCAGGAACGCTGTGCTTGCTGAGATCAGGACTCTCGCTGACCGCATCGGAGTTCATGATTATGTCGTCCTGTTCAGTACTGAAGAATTCAAGCGGGTTCCGACCGTGCGAATCGGGGAGAACGGGGGCAATCTGACATGAACCGGATTACGCAGTGCATGCACGGGAAAGGAACTGTCAGTGGTGTGATGCGGCACCGTCATACATCCCCGTCCGATTTCCCCAGCAAATACCTGGCATTTTCTGGAATGTACAAGCCCGTGGTGTTCTGGAACCTTACGGATCGCTGTAATCTGAGCTGCACTCACTGCTACAACAGATCAGGGCCCGGGTGCCAGGTGGAGGGGGAACTTACGACTGCCGATGCACTGGGTCTCATTGATGACCTTGCGGAAATGGGTATTCCGCTTATCCTTTTTACCGGCGGGGAACCCCTGATGCGGGAGGATATCTGGGAGCTGGCACAGCATGCCGAAAAGAAAGGAATCAAAATGGCACTCAGCACCAACGGGACCCTCATAACGACCGACGTTGCTCACAGGATACAGGAAAGCGGGATCGAATACGCCGGGATCTCACTTGACGGTGCAAGGGCAGAGACTCATGACCGGTTCAGGAATTCCCCGGGTGCTTTTAAACGGACAGTGGCAGCATTCGCGTCCTGCAGGGAGGCAGGGCTCCGGTGCGGTGTCCGGGTAACCCTGACCAGGGAGAACTATAGTGAGCTCGAAGCGCTGACTGATCTTGCCTTATCCCTCGGAGCATCCAGGTTCTGCCTCTACTGGCTCGTACCTGCCGGCCGGGGGATTGAGTCCTATGAACGGTTACAGCTGGGTTCCAAAGAGGTAACTGAGGCCCTCAACCTCCTCTACCGGAAGGCAAAGGAGACCGATCCTTCGTCAATGGAGTTTCTCACGGTCGATGCTCCCCAGGATTGTGTCCACCTGCTTGCATCGATGGAACAGGATAAATCGCCGGACCTTGCTGAAGCACGCGAGCTCCTGCGATCCCTCAACGGGGGGTGTAGTGCAGGTACCCGCGTGGCAAATATCGATTCGCACGGGAATGTGTATCCCTGCCAGTTTGCCCGTTCAGAGCATTTTTTTGTGGGGAATATCCGTGATTCGCCATTCAGCAGGATATGGGCGGATACCGCTAATCCCGTGCTCGTACGGTTCCGGCATAAACAGGCACAGTTCGAGGGCAGGTGTGCGGATTGTACCTACCGTAATCTCTGTGGCGGGGGATGCCGGGTCCGGGCGCACGCGGTGAACGGGGATTTTCTGGCAGAGGATCCCTTCTGTTTTGTCAGGAAAGAGAGTGTTTCCTCTAAAAGATAAAATACACCCGAAGAAATCCGTTTTTCGTCAAAGGTATTGCACACTATGGCAGCATCCGCAGGATGAACAATCGTATTTTTCAATGGCAGGTGGCTGGAAATCTTTAAGGGATACCCGAAATGAATGCCGGTGCGTTTTTATAAATCTTTGACAGTCGGCGTTTTTTCGTCAAAAATAAACACTTCTTCGATATTAACGTCAAAATAGCGTGAGATTTTAAAGGCGAGATCGAGGGAGGGGATGTATTTTTCTTTCTCTATCGCAAGAATGGTCTGCCGGTTGACACCGATGGCCTGGGCAAGGTGTTCCTGGGTCAGATCATGCATTGCCCGGAATATTTTGATCTTATTCTTCATCGATCTCAAATTCTCCATATTTTTTCGCATAATAGATCCTGAAACCGACATACAGGAAGACCATCAGGCAGAGGAGACCCAGCTGGATATACCCAATCATTCGTGGCCCAAGGAGATCAGGGGGGCGCGTTCCCATTGGTTGGCGGGGAAATGTCGGGACATAGAGTATCTGCATGACTGCACCAATCGAAAATGCACAGAATACCACCCAGAAGACCTGCATCGTCCTGATTGTTGCCTGTTCAGTGATCTTCACATCCCGTTCATCCTCGATACTATCTGTCACCGTTCTCTTTGCCAGGTATACCAGCACGATTCCGAGGATGAAAGCAATTTCAATCAGAAGCGGGGTGTGAAGTTCTACCGAGTACCAGAAAAGAAAGAGCAGGGCAAGGGCGATGCACCCGAATATAAGATAGAAGGTATTTTTTTTCATACTGTCACTCTGTTAAGGATCATACTACGTGCATAGAGAGGAGCTTTCCCATGATAGTGAGCCCAACCATATCCGTAAGGTGAGAGCAGGATCGCTTTTTTGATTCTCTAACCATAGTTTAGTCTTTTTGACATTTAATTGTTACTTATGCCAGATATTTAGAAACTTTTAAATGGCAAAATGTCGTATATACATTACATGGTGTGTGTTAAACACTACACCAGCACCTCTGAAAACTAACAAGGAGCACGAAACACGATGAAAACACCAAGAATCTCTATTGGGGCTCTTGCAGTCTTTTGTATAGCTGCACTGGTCATTGGGACATCCGGTGCAGCAGCAGCAACGCCGCAAGCCACCACGAATAATCTTAAGGAAGGGACCGGGCATTTCGGACCTGAAAAGATTCTGGATAACCTTACCGCACAGGGATTTGATGTATCGGCTATCCGTACGGCTGTGACAACCGGGGATTGCGAAACTGCTCACACTCTCATGCAGGAGTTCAGAACGGCTCATCCGGATGCATTTCCAGCACGCGGTGAAGGAGCCGGTAAAGGCCCCATTACAGGCAAGGTAAAAGGGGACAGAATGAGCCTCATGCTCGACAACCTCACTGCTCAGGGATTTGATGTATCGGCTATACGTACGGCTGTGACAACCGGGGATTACGAAACTGCTCACACTCTCATACAGGAGTTCAGAACGGCTCATCCGGATGCATTTCCAGCACGCGGTGAAGG
>DATMWO010000139.1:0-6294 GCA_035562475.1 Methanoregula sp. | reverse complement strand
TAGTACATTTTAATCATATTACTGTTATTCATTTAGGAGGGTAAGCTCACCTAAAACGCAGATGGACCACGTTATTTTTTTCTGCTATTTTTTAATGTGTACTTATTAGTCTCCCTTTCAGTAGCAGGACAAAAAAGCTGCCCTCCGTTGCCAATGAGATCGGTTCTTCCTGCTAAGGTAAGTCCCTCAATAACTAATCTCCTGTTGTCGGGATCACGATACTGCATCAGTGCACGCTGTATCTTCTTTTCATTCCCCTTCGGGACGTGAACCGGCTTCAGAGTGAAGGGATTGAGGCTGGTATAGTACATACAGGTCGACACACTCATCGGTGTTGGCGTGAAATCCTGCACCTGTTCAGTATAGAGCTGGTGGTCACGGATATAGACAGCAAGCTCGATCATATCTTTGATAGAACAGCCGGGATGCCCTGACATGAAGTACGGGAGCAGGTATTGCCGTTTCTTTTTTCCTTTCTGCAATTTTTCGAAACGTTCGCAGAACCGATCAAAAACTTCACGATCAGGTTTGTTCATAACGTGGGTGACGTTTTTTATCACATGTTCCGGTGCAACTTTAAGATGTCCGGAAACATGATGATCACATATCATTTCCAGATAGCCGGAATCATCTGCAAGCGCAAGATCATAACGAATCCCGGAACTGATAAAGACTTTTTTAACCCCCTGAATTTCACGGAGTTTTTTAAGGAGTTTGCCTTGATGCCGATGGCTCGTGTCCAGATTTTTACATGACGGGCTGCAGTGTTTATCCTGACAGGCTCCATATTTTTCCCAGAGGACACAGGATAGAGAGTACATATTCGCCGTAGGACCCCCCACATCCTGCACGATCCCCTTAAATTCGGGCATCCGGGTCATTTTCGTTACTTCACGGATGATCGATTCACTGCTCCGGCTCTGGATGATCCTGCCCTGATGATGGGTTAAGGCACAAAAAGAACAGGCACCAAAACATCCCCGATGAGTCGTAACAGAGAATTGTACAGGTTCAAGAGCAGGGACTCTTTCTGTGTAGGAGGGGTGAGCACGGCGCGCGAAAGGCAGATCATAGATGTGATCGAGTTCTTTTGTCGACAGTGGCAGTGCCGGGGGATTCTGGATTACAACAGTCTTCGGGTGCAGTTGCGCAACGGTCCTTCCCCGAACGGGATCCTGTTCAAGATAGTGCATCGCAAAAGCACGGGCGTATGACGTTTTATCCTGTGCAACTTCAGTGAACCCGGGGAGTTCAATAATCCCTTCCGGTCGTTTACTGTGCCACTCCGCAATTTCCATCCTGAATGCAGTTCCCCGGATATCCCGTAGCGATGCAAGAGTGACACCGGATGCAACCCGCCGGGCAATCTCCACCACCTGTCTTTCGCCCATGCCAAAAACAAGCAAATCCGCCGGAGCGTCAGCAAGGATTGCATGCCGGACGCGATCCTGCCAGTAATCATAATGGGCAAACCTTCGAAGACTTGCCTCAATACCACCAAGGACAATCGGAGTGTCCGGAAACAGTTCATGAACCCGGTTGGTGTAAACAATGGTTGCCCGATCGGGTCGTTTGGGGATTCCCCCTGGAGAATAGACATCATCACTCCGCCGTTTACGATTCGGGGTGAAATTATTCACCATGGAGTCAACATTACCTGAAGATATACCGAAAAAAAGTCGCGGTTTTCCCAACTCAGTGAAATCAGCAGAAATTGTCCAGTCTGGCTGTGCAATGATTCCTACGGTAAAACCGGCATCCCACAGAACCCTGCCAATCAGAGCAGTACCAAAAGAGGGATGATCAACATATGCATCTCCTGTTACCAGGATGATATCCAATTGCCGGATGCCCAGCAAATTTTTCTCTATACCTGAAATGGGAAGAAATTCTGGCTGATGCATCATAACCATTGAAAAGGATTAGTGAAGAATCTGGTAAGAAAAATATTCTTCACAATGAAGATCTGCCAGTCAGGTCACGGATAATATCGGCAAGTCCTTCGGGTAGATCGTCCGTCTGCTCTTCATCCTGTGGGGATTCTTTACTGGATTCACCTGAATCCACTTCATCGATTGTGCCGGGAGAGGTTGTCCCCACTTCGTTTCCCAGTACCGGAAGATGGACCTGGGTCCTTTTATCAAATTCCCGCCGGGCGGAAAGACCATTAAATTCCATAATAACCGCTTCAACAATAAGATATGTTATTGCTTTTTCCCTCAGACAACCGGTGAGGGCATGCCCGGAACGACCTACCGAGGCATGATAATGGATATGCGGGCCACCTTCACCCGGATAAATAGTTCCCACGCCAAAAACTTCCCAACCCCCCTCAAACAATACAAAATGAGGGACCGGGGGTATTACGGGATCTTCGGGTCCGGTTACCATCCTCCCGTTCATCAGGGCTCCGAGAAAAAGGATCGAGCCGGCCTGGATACTTTTGTCACTGATAAACTGGCGCAGCGAAATCAACATATCTTCGCCATCGTCAATTCTCACGACAAAAACCCTGCCGATCTGCCCTTCCGTATATTGCATGATATCAGATTCCCTTTCTGGTATTCATATGGTTTGTGCGGATTTATAGCTTTTATGATTAAAGCCAAAATGGTGTTTTAATGTTGCCAAACGTCAGAAAAATGGTACGTGTTCAATTATCACACGTGCCTGGAATTTTTTAGGGTTCAATCTCATCTCCCCCCGGCGCCACCACCACCAAATCCTCCTCCCCCACCAAATCCTCCACCACCAAAACCTCCAGAACTTCCCGAGTTTCCGTGACTTGGTGGGCTGAAGTGCATTAGGGGAACGAATGCAGCGTTCATGCCCATAACACCGATGGGGACACCTGTTTCTGCTACACGTATGTTAAGTGCTTTCATTGCCCGCTCTACTTTGTCACCCACACCCAGGGCGGTTCCATACACCAGCCATTCACCCCACATCGACAGATCTGCCGGTACATACTTCTGAATCATTGCCATATCAGAAAGGAAGCGGGTGAAGGCATCCCACTCAAGCTTTTCTTTATACCGCTCATCTTTCCAATGTCCAAAAAGCGTGGAAGGGGCAGCAAAAGAAAGTATTGCCTGAGCTATAACTACTCCCCAGAGCACCACAGCAGGGATAAGAATGTACGATTGAAGGGACGCAATAAAGGCTAAGATCAGGGTTATCGCAAATAAAACGATACCTGATAGCAGGATAGGTACCAGGAGATCTCGTCCATCAACTATATACTGAGAGATAATGGACGTATCAACCCTGCGGGTTACATCAGTAAGTGAACGTTGATATTTTAATGTTGTCTCTTCTGCACTGGTATTTGTCTTTGCACGAAGAGCCAATGCTTCGATTCTGGATGTATCCAATACACTGTTTTCTGATACAAGGTCGATAAAGCCAAGGACACGCTGCTCGTAGGGATCTGTCGTAGCACCGGAAAGTACTCTGACTTCAATTCCCTTTCCTTCGCCTTTTTCTGTAATTGAGATGATCTTTCTCCTGTGAAGATCGAGTAGCGACGCGTAATACCCATCCTCATCGAAATCGAGAGCATCGCCTTTGAATAGCAGGTTCACCTGCCATGGTTTCATAGCGGGATTGGGAATCGTGCTCAGGTACTCGGGAACCGTGAATGATTTTTCCCTGCCATACCTGTGGTAAATGGCGAGGAGAAGGAACGGGACTGCTATTACCGCTATTTTTGCACAATAGTTCAGGAAATACGCTACATAATACGTAAGATTGTACCAGAAAGCAGCCCAACTTGTTGCTTCCCTGACATTCCCGACTTTATTCCTGTATCCCTGAATCTGATTAAAACCATCGGCATTCGAGAGGATTTCGACAGCCAGGTTTTCATTTTCTGCAACACTCCCCGAGATAACAAATGCTTCACCTATCTTGTCGGTTTTCAAAGATGGAGGATATACATAAATTTTTTCGACCTTTCCTGAAGGTACAGTGATTTTGACGTTCCGGTAAGGAATGTGACTCGCCCCTGCTAATTTCAGGTTAAGATGCGATGAAGTGGTATCGTATTCGATAGGGGGATGAAGGAGGAATGTGTATCCAACGGAGTATTTACCCTGATTGTAATACTCTGGTCTGAAGATTCCGACTTCGTTGGTTTCGGCCAGATTTCTGATTGTTGCTTTCGAGGGACTGCCTTCGGAAACACCGATGGCAACCACATTACCCTCCTCATCCTTTACATAGCCAATAGTACCAGAAGGTGGAATTGCCGAAATAAATTGCACAGATGGGCTTGAACCTGGTCCAAGGGTGAGGGGGGCCTCCCATGAACGGTACAGCATGCGGTACTGGCCGGATGTTTTAACATCGTAGGTATATTGCTCGGTCAGGGTCCCGTTTTCGTACAGGGCAGCATTATACGAGTCAACCACAAGGTCGCCTTCGAAAAGTGGAGGAATCACTGTGACGAGACCCAGTCCGATTATACCAATGATCAGAGTCGCGATAAAAAGTGATACCAGTTGTTTTATTTCACTCACAGCTATTACCCATTAGAACTCAATCTTCGGAGGAGTTTTGATCGCTTCTTCAAATTGCAGGTATTCAAGCTTGATAAGCCCTATCATTCGCCCGATGAAACTGGAAGGGATTGTATCCATCATTGTGTTGAACTCCTGCGAAATGTTGTTATAGGTATAGCGCTGCCGTGCAATTTCTTCCTCAATTCCTTTTACCGCGTCCATCAGACTGGTTACCGTCGTTGATGTCTTAAGATCAGGATAATTTTCTGCAACAGCTAACAGCCGTCCGAAGATCGATCGGGATTCAGCCTCAACCTTATTCAGATCACCAGGAGAGGCAGTTGCTACACTTGCCCGCATTGCGGTAACACGTTCGAAGGTTTCTTTCTCAAACTTCGCATAGCTTTTAACCGCACCAAGCAGCTGGTCAATCATGTCCAGCCGTTTTTTCATAGCTACACGGATCTGTCCGAGGGTTGCCTCGGATGAATTTTTCAGGCTGTAGAAACGGTTGTAGATGCCGACAGCCCAGATGATCAGTCCTACAATCACAAGGGTTATGACACCCAGTACAATCCATCCAAAGATCTCCATATCTATCAATGTACAGATAATCTTACCACTACATAAGGTATTAGGAAACAGGGAGACCCGCAGATTAGATTTGGGCAGGTAGATATTACAAAGAGAGAAAGAGAGCAAAAAAAATAAAAATGGATTAAGAAATAATAAGACTCCCTACTACACGAAGCTTGCCACCTTCCAAATAATGGAGCACGATACGGGCACCAGGGGGGTAAATAAGAGCTTTTTCCAGGGAAAGAGTAATGGTGGGCATCCTCCAGTCACTATCCACAACAACTTTTTCCAGGCGGGTCGGAAGGAACTGCATCCAGTGGCCGGCATAGAGCACCATGCCCTCTTTCAGAGGGGACGGCCAGTATTTCACAAGCTGGGATTTACCTGATATTGTGGTTGCGTGTTTTATTGCAGTATCATTCGTGAGAACAAAGCCCCGGTCAAGGTCTTCAGATTCAATATTTTTCAGGGCGAGTCCAACTCTGTCACCTTTGATCGCATTGTCAGCATCATCATCATGTTTCTGGATAGAGCGAATCTGGGCGGTTTTTTCAGTCGGAAGGATCACGAGTGTGTCATGTTTTTTTATCATACCCTGTGCCACGAAACCGAGCATAACAACTCCAACACCTTTCACATTGAAATGCGCATCAACCGGAACTACCCCTTTCCCCCCGGAGTCATGAACTTTCTGGTGGGCTGTCTGTTTTACGGAAATATCCAGCAGTTTCTCGCGAAGACCGACAATATCTTCCTCAATCACCTCGTAATGTTCAAGAACCGTGCCCTTGAGAAGAGGCGCAATCTGATCCGGTGAAATATAATTCTTGAGGATAAGATATCCATTGGATTTTCCTGCGCACTGGAGCATCAGGACACACTCACCAAAAGTAGCATTTATTTCATCAACAACCAGAACCACTCGATCTGCAATGGATACTGCATAAAACAGCGATGATAACTTTTCCGGATACCGTGTCGGCTCAATGAAAGTAACAGTTGCATCCCCTTTTTTCAGATTATAGAAAGTAATATCGCTGGTCGTTCCTTTTTTTCCCAGATCTTTGGCATAGTCAGGGGGAGCAAGGATAGCCACGGTAAGGTTGGACATAGAGATTTATTGGATGTTTGGAAATAAGAGATTTTATACAAAACTCATATCTGATGCCTTCTCATCAATCAATTCTTTCCAGAAAGGCAGCTGTAATAATAC
>DATMWO010000138.1:0-2890 GCA_035562475.1 Methanoregula sp. | reverse complement strand
CCAGTGCATTGATCTTCATATCGATCAATTCTGAATAGTTGAAGGAATCATTCTTCTTCTCTTCTTTTTCCATCCAGAAGACTACAATACCGTTCTCCATCTTTTTGCTGCCAACAATATCGTTCATACTTTCCGATCAGTAACACCGGAATATGAAGGTATCGAATCAGAGGAGAAAACAAAAAGAGGAAGCCGGTTTTAAAAGCAGGTTGTGATCCAAAAAAAAGAAAGGATACCGGGCAATTATTTTTCCTCCCAATTATTATTCTCTCGCTTCCCAGTATAGAACACATACCCGGGAGGACAGAAGAGTGGCAGCCGATGAATTAAAAGAACAGGAAAAAGATTCGAAAATCCCCGGACACGGATCACCGGAAAAAAAGAACCTGATGATAGCCGGGGTCGTGGTTGTGATGCTCATCATTGCGGTTATTGCTGTGATTGTTATTGACCAGTCACCAGCTGGAAAGGGAACCCCCAAACCTGAAGCCATACTAAATTCCACCCTTCCGGTAAAGGGAGTATCCTTCCTGCAGACCCACATTGTCCAAAATACCGTCAGTCAGACAGGTACCCAGACTATCAGACAAACACTAACCCTGCAAAAAACCCCGGCACTCCCGGTCGATTTTCTGCTCCAGTCAGGAGACCCGGGGAGCTGCGGACTGACCTGCCGCCAGCTGGATGCATCCATCACCAATACCGGGTATGAGACGGCCCACAATGTCTGTATTACTGTCGGCCTTCACAACAGCAGGAATGAAATCATCTACCTGAATGGCGAATCTTTCATAAACCGGTGTATCGGTGACATATCCGGAGGACAAAAGAAAACCGAATCCATTACGATCAATGCCGATTGTGGTGCGTTTGCAACAAAATGTATCGGCGAGACACTTACGTTACAAACCCAGGTAACATCCGTTGAAAAAACGATCCGGTTTCCGGACCAGGTGATAGCAGTCTGAAGCATCAGGGGAAAGTGTTGATTTTTCGGCTCTGGAGAATTCCTTTTCTTTGATATGAAATACAAAGTACTGGTTTGATGAAGGGAACTTCCGTGCCAATCTTTCCTGTGCCGCCTATGGGCTGAGCGATGATGATGTATTACCTGTTCAGGGTTTATCCCTAAGGGGGAACCACAGCGGCCAGGGTGGAAATCCCTTCCCGTGTTTAGCTTGTAACTGAGCATTTCTCCGGTGCCATTTTTTCCACAAAACCAGGGAGTCAGATCCGTATACTAAATCCTGCACAGTATTTCTCCCCTTCTTTTCAGGGAATTCGATACCAATTAATATAAGATCAGAAATGACCGAAAAATCGGCTCTGGAGAATTCCTTTTCCGTGGATATGAAATTCAAGATTCTGGTACGAATGAATGAGGGGACAGTGCCTGTCCCCCCATGCCGCCCCTGCGCTGAGCGATGATGACGTAGCACCTGTTCGGGAGTTATCGCATCGGGGAGCCATAGCGGCGGGGGTAAAACCCCCTTGAGCGTTTAGCTGTAATTGAGCATTTCTACAGAGCAGAAAAATCAAAAACGTTGCCATTAAAAAAAATAAGATTGTCATATGGCCGGATTATTCATTCTTTTTTCCGTTCGACTCCCCGGGGAACTCATCGTCCTGCTTATCTGATCCTTTATTTATCTTATCAGATTTTTCCTTGGCATTTTTCACTCTGATTTTATTATCTTCATTGTTTTTTGAGTTTTTCTCATTTCCGGCGCGGGTTTGATCAGAAACTGCAGTTTCATTCCCTGCTTCTGTTGTCGGTTCATTATCTTTGATTGTAAGCATCTTTTTTGCCTGACCGGGATTTTTGAAATTATCAGGATTCAGAGATAATGTCACCGTAATATTCCCATCTTCACCTTCAGCGATTTCCACATCATCTTTTTCAATGCCAAGGAATTTCCACAGTCTTGATAAGACGTTATCCAGCCCCCTCTTTTCACCGATAACACGGATCTTATCATTGCCTTTTACCGGAATTATCATACCATTCACTGCAAGAGTGCCTGAACAATTAATCCGTAAACCCTCGCCGGCACTAACATTTTCGAGATCGTGCCTGTGGAACTTTGCTATAAGGGTTCCCCTATCCTTGCCGGATACTGATATCCTGACCAATTCGGCCCCACTGCAGGTCAGGGAACTGTTGGCATAATCAATACGCGGTTTTTTGCGCTCATCAGCAGCAGGGATCAGGCCGGGGCCTGTCAGGGAGACATACACCGTAAAGACGCCCTTGCTTTTCAGATTCAGGGTTGTTGGTTTAATAACAAGGTTTGCCGATACCCGGGAATCCGGCGTACTGTTACCCGATGCATTGAACCGTACGGTTGCTTCTGCATGGTTATTATTCAGGGCCGGATCCGTCTCATTGAGAGCGGTGATAGCGACCTTATTTATTTTATTTCCTGTCGTACTGAATGTAGTTTTGAGGGTGAGGGTCGTGTACGAAGCATTCTTCAGTTCATCGATCTTCCAGATGTTTGTTGTTGTATTGTATGTCCCGAGACCTGCCATGGCAGTGATATTTTTCAGCCCAACCAGTTGAGAAATATCTTCAGTTATCGTAATGTTTGTAGCATTGCCGGGTCCATTATTCCAGACCTTTACAACCCACGTTACTTCATCATAGGTTTCATAGGGTCCTGTTGAACTTACGATTTTTGAAACATTGAGATCAGCCTGCATTTCTTCTCCATCCGCTGCACATACAATTCCGATAGTAAAAAGCAGTGCAAGCAGAATCGCTCCAATGAATATTCTAAAGATTCTGGTCATAGTTATTTCACCAATCCGGAGCATTCCGGTAAATTTTTTTTTGAACCGATCTGCATTAAGGAGTACGAACGTTTATTAAAAACTCTACGGTTCTCAA
>DATMWO010000137.1:0-3080 GCA_035562475.1 Methanoregula sp. | reverse complement strand
TGAACCGCCGGTATCAAAAGTAAATCCCTGATCGGTTTTTGACCGACACAATCCCCCATATTCCGGCTCCGCTTCAAGAACCGTTACCTCTTCGCCTTGTTCCTGCAGGAGCCGGGCGAGCGTAAGCCCGGAAAGACCCCCCCCCAGAATTGCAGTTTTCACTACAGGTACGTTAGCCTGCAGGATTTAAATGGTTCGCGTGGTGGGAGTTTTTTTAAGAAAAAGTATGTTTTACGATGTGCCAGCTGGTCTGGGTTCCAAAAAACTTTTTGTAAAGAGAGGAGGAAACCTTCGCGCTGATTGTGAGCATAAGCTGGCCAGTAGTTGAAATAATGCCCATTAATACGATGCCGCGAAAATTCCCTACGATGTTGGGGACTGGTGATTAAAGAAATTCTCGAATATTTTTGAAAGATATAATAGTGACACTTTTGCAGTCTGATATGCAAATTCAAAAAACTTATAGAAACGATCCAAAAAAAATAACGTACATTAAACCAAGCATAAATCAATCAATTCAAATAACCCTTCAACAAAATCATTAACATCAAATCATGAACCGGGCAAAAATATTAGTAGTTGAGGATGAATCGGACGTAGCCGAAACTCTGAAAATAATGTTGAAGAAATTTGGCTACAACGTGGTCGCATGCGAGAATGGGGCAGAGGGCGCGATACAAAAGGCCGGGGATCTGCACCCGGATATCGTCCTGATGGACATCGAACTTTCCGGAAAGATGGACGGTGTACAAGCAGCTGATACCATCAGGAAAAAATATCACATACCCGTAATTTATATTACTGCAATATGTGACGCTAAAACTCTTGAACGGGTCGGTGCAAGCGTTCCTTTCGGATATATCCTGAAACCATTCACCGAAAACGAACTACATACTGTTATCGAGATCTCTCTTGATACCCTAGCGAAAAAAAAGTAATTTTTTTCTCCTCCAACTCTTTTTTTTATCGTCGTGGTCCGTTACTTCATTTACATGAACTGATTATCTTCAGGTGCCTGAAAAATTATTTCCCACTTGTCACGGTCTTCGATCCGCGAAGAATACCAATCGTCCCCGTACGGACAAATTCCTTAACTCCGTACTGACGAAGCAATTTTTCCAGAGCATCAATCTTTTCCGTATCGCCAATTACCTGAAGAATAAGTGACTTAGCTCCCACATCAACTATCTGAGCCCGGAAAATTGAGGCAATCTGCATGATCTCGGCTCGGGAAGTTCCTTGTTCTGCGGTTACCTTGATAAGAGCGAGTTCTCGTTCAACACGCTCATTTTCTGTTAGATCAGAAACCTTGATAATATCAATGAGTTTATTGAGTTGCTTCATTACCTGTTCAATTTTTTCATCATCACCGATCACGACAATGGTAATCCGGCTCATGCCAGGCTCCTCGCAGGGACCTACCGCAAGGCTCTCGATATTGAAGCCTCGACGGGAGAAGAGACCCGTGACCCTTGAAAGCACCCCTGCTTTGTTCTCGACAAGAATCGAGAGCGTGTGCGGCTTCATTTCGGATGCCCCCCAATCATCTCATTGATTGCAGCACCTGCAGGCACCATAGGGAATACATTCTCTTCCCGTTCTATCCGGAAGTCCAAAACAAACGGGCCATCACAGTCTAGTGCTGCCCGGAGTGCGGGCATAACCTCGTCAGGAGATTCCACTTTTACACCCTCAATACCATAGGCATTGGCGATTTTGACAAACTCGACCGGAGGAAGTTCGGTGAAGGAATAGCGTCGGTCATAGAACAGCTCCTGCCACTGGCGCACCATACCAAGGAACCTGTTGTTCAGGATTGCAATCTTGACCGGGATCCTGTTGTGGGAGATTGTCCCGAATTCCTGGATGTTCATCTGGATGCTTCCATCGCCGGCAACATCAAAAACCGGAAGGTCAGGCCGGGCAAAATGCGCCCCCATTGCAGCAGGAAGCCCATACCCCATTGTGCCAAGCCCTCCGCTGGTAATCCAGGTGCGTGGCGTTTTAAAGCAATAGTGCTGGGCTGTCCACATCTGGTTTTGCCCGACTTCTGACACAATGATCGCATCTCCCCCCAAAAGCTCGCTCATCTGTCGTATAACAAACTGCGGGTGAAGCCTGCCATCCTGCGGACATTTGAGCGGGTGATGCTGTTTCCAGTGTCTGATCTTTTTGAGCCATGCATCCTTTTGGCCGTCCTTTTTCAGCATCAGGAGCATTTCCTGTAATACAGCTTTCACATCACCGACCACAGGTACATCAACACGCTTGTTCTTCCCGATTTCTGCAGGGTCAATATCGATATGAATGATTTTTGCATGAGGTGCAAAGGTTTCTGTCTTGCCGGTCACGCGATCATCGAACCGTACACCAATGGAAAACAGGAGATCACTTTCCGTGATGGCAAAATTGGCATATTCCGTACCATGCATTCCAAGCATACCGAGGTTGAGCGGGTGATCTCCGGGAATGCACCCGATACCCATGAGGGTGGTAGTAATCGGGATGCCCAGCTGCGTTGCGAAATCCACCAGCTCAGCAGATGCGTTGGATAAGATGACACCGCCCCCTGCATAGATCACCGGTCGTTCAGCAGCGTTAATCAGCTGGAGTGCCTTTTCGATCTGGCGTTTGTGACCGCGATAGGTCGGGTTATAACCACGCAATATCACCTTTTCGGGGACAGGAGGTTCTTTGATAACCTTAGTACTCACATCTTTGGGGATATCGATCAGGACAGGTCCCGGGCGACCGGTCCCGGCAATATAGAATGCTTCCTGCACCACCCTCCCGAGATCGGCAGTATCCTTGACAAGGTAGTTATGCTTGGTAATCGGCATGGTAATGCCGGTTATGTCAGACTCCTGAAAGGCATCATTCCCCAACAGGTTTGTAGGAACCTGCCCGGTAAGTGCAACGATCGGGACTGAGTCCATATATGCTGTTGCTATACCTGTTACGAGGTTGCATGCTCCGGGACCTGAAGTTGCAAGGCATACCCCAACACGACCGCTCGCCCGTGCATAACCGTCCGCGGCATGCGCTGCTGCCTGTTCGTGCCGTACAAGAATGTGCCGAAG
>DATMWO010000136.1:0-3907 GCA_035562475.1 Methanoregula sp. | reverse complement strand
GTGTATGGTCAGGGCAAATCCTGATCTGATTGGAGAAACCGTGAAATCAGATGAGAGTGCCCTGATACAATCGCTTGGTAAACTTCCGGTCGTTCACCTTTCCACACACGATAACCGTATTCTTCCTGAATTTATCACGTATGAAGACCAGTCTTCACAAATAATAAATGATTTAAATACATTGTGCGTAAAAATCATACGTAACAAAGAGATCACTGCAACGGAGAAAGATACCCTGATCATACATAAGGCAAGGTTCGATCCCCATAAAGCGCGCAACCTGGGGGTTCCCGCAGGACCTTCCTATAAACACTTGGTGGCGGGTCAGGTAGTCGAGATCGATGGCAGGATGATTACTCCTGACATGGTGTCTTCCTGCAGTGAAATTAAACTCCACATCCCGGGGTTGGAGAAGTTTTCATGAGGTCAATTGTAGAAGAGGCACTTACTAAGGCGAGGGACGAACCCGTTTCAACCTCGCAGAATAACGAAGACCTTGACCAGATCCTGGCCGAGCTCAAGACTGAAATCACGGTGATTGGTTGTGGTGGCGGGGGATCGAACACGATCTCCCGCATGATGGAGGAAGGTATTCACGGGGCAAAACTCATCGCTATCAATACGGATGCACAGCACCTGATCCGCACCCAGGCGAATCAGCGCATCCTTGTTGGCAGGCAGCGAACCCGGGGTCTCGGTGCCGGGTCCATCCCCCAGATAGGAGAAGAGGCGGCTCTGGAAAACGAGGCGGAGATCCGTGCGGTCGTTTCCGGCTCCGATATGGTCTTTATTACCGTTGGTCTTGGCGGTGGCACAGGGACAGGTGTCGCCCCGGTTGTTGCAAAGGCTGCCCGGGAAGAAGGGGCACTGACAATTGCAATCGTTACCCTGCCTTTTTCTGCGGAAGGTGCCATCCGCATGGAGAATGCAGAGGCAGGGCTTGAGCGCCTCAGGGATGTGGCAGACACGGTTATTGTTGTGCCGAATGACCGGCTGCTCGAAGTCGTACCCAAGCTCCCTCTTTATGCCGCGTTCAAGGTTGCCGATGAAGTTCTCATGCGTGCAGTCAAGGGGATTACCGAACTGATTACCATGCCCGGGTTAGTCAACCTTGACTTTGCGGATGTGCGCACTGTTATGGAGCGTGGTGGCGTTGCCATGATTGGTATGGGCGAGAGTGACAGCGAGGATAAGGCGGCTGACTCGGTGAAAAAGGCGATCCGCTCTCCGCTCCTTGATGTGGATATCAGCGGTGCAACCGCTGCACTTGTTAACGTGGTCGGCGGGCCGGATATGACCATGGAAGAGGCAGAAGGGGTTGTGCAGGAAGTCTATAACCGTGTTGACCCGGGTGCGCGGATCATCTGGGGGGCACAGATCGACCCCGCAATGCAGTGTAAGATGCGGACACTGCTGGTTGTCACGGGCGTACGGTCGCCACAAATATATGGTCGTAATGAGAAGCTTACCCCCAAAGTACAGAAACAGTTTGAGATCGATTTTCTCAAGTGAGCAGATATGGAAATTTCAAAACCTGACTTCAAAGTCGATATACTCCACGAGGAGTTATTCCGCAAATACTGGCGGGTGCTAAAACTCGCACGAACCCCTACCCGGGAAGAGTTTACCAAGATCGCGACCGTCGCTGCCGCGGGTGTCCTGCTTGTCGGACTGATCGGATTCATCATCTACGAGCTCTTCGTATTATTACCCTACTGATTGGTATGACGCAACCAACACCCCCCGCACCCAGAGCGCCTCAGCTTTCAGCAGAGCCGGAGGTCTTTATCAACCGCATCTTTGCGATTAAAACGACCTCCAAACAGGAGCGCACCGTAGCTGATAACATCTTGAAGGCGATAGACACCAAAGCAACCGATGTCAAGGTAACCGCTATCATTGTTCCCAACGAACTGCAGGGCTACGTGCTCGTTGAAACTCCCGAAAAGCTGAACAGGATTGAACAGCTTGTGGAAAAGGTTGCACATGCGCGTACAGTGATCAAAGGTGAGACGACTCTTGCTGAAGTCGGGCACTTTCTCATTCCAAAACCGGTTGTCGCCGGTATTGATGAAGGCACGATCGTTGAGCTGATCGCCGGACCATTCAAAGGTGAGAAAGCAGTCGTCAAGCGTGTTGACTCAGCAAAAGAAGAGATCACCGTCGAGCTGTACGAAAGTATCGTCCCCATCCCGATCACGGTAAGGGGCGACAATGTCCGTGTGGTCGAGAAATTCAAAGACCGGTAATCAACTCACCTTTTTTTCGGGGTTATCTTTAAGTTCCGGATACCCGTTATCAGTCAATATTCTTCAATCAGATTGTGACTGAATGGTATGGTGAAGGGTTATTCCGGTTTTATCTTTTTGGCCTCCCGATCGCGGAGCTCGTTCCTGCGTATCTTCCCCGAATGGGTCTTGGGGAGGGAATCGATAAATTCAACCTCCCGGGGGTACTTGTACGGGGCGGTCACCTTTTTGACATGTTCCTGCAGGCTGGCCACGAGCTGGACGGATGGCCGGAAGCCGGGCTTGAGCACAACGAATGCCTTGACAATCAATCCCCGGATCGGATCGGGGGATCCTACCACTGCTGCCTCTGCAACCGCCGGATGTTCCAGCAGGGCACTCTCGACCTCGAACGGCCCGATGCGGTACCCAGATGCCTTGATGACATCGTCATCCCTCCCAATGAACCAGAAATTGCCATCCTCGTCCATAGCAGCCATGTCATCGGTGTAATACCAGCCTTTCACAAAGGACTTTCTGTTTGCCGCCTCGTTTTCAATATACCCGGAGAACATCCCGACCGGTCTGGAATCTACGGAAATTGCGATCCTTCCTTCGTGGTTTACCCCGACGGATCTGCCGTTCTTGTCATGGAGCTCGATCCGCCAGCCGGGGGCCGGTTTTCCCATCGATCCAGATGGGCATTCGCGTCCGGGCATTGCTCCGATGCAGAGCACGGTCTCTGTCTGGCCATAACCATCATAGATAATAAGGCCGGTCTTGTCTTTCCAGACCCGGATCACTTCGGGATTCAGGGGTTCGCCCGCGCTTACGCAGTGGCGCAGCCTGGACAGGTTGTACTTTTTAAGATCCAGAAGGATCAGCATCCGGTAGATCGTCGGCGGGCAGCAGAACGTCGTGATCGCATACTTCTCAAGGAGGGGGGGGATCTCTGCAGGATCGAATTTTCCCCGGAAATCGTAGACCAAGACCGTCGCTCCCTCGATCCACTGGCCAAACAGGCTCCCCCAGGCGGTCTTTGCCCAGCCGGTATCGGAAAGAGTGAAATGGAGATCTGACCTTTTGAGATCCTGCCAAAACCGTGCGGTGACGATATGGCCAAGAGGGTAACTGTGGTCATGAAGTACCATCTTGGGATTTCCGGTTGTACCTGAGGTAAAGAAGATCAGGAGGGGGTCGGAAGATTTTGTCTTCGCGGGATACATTTCCCATTCTGCCGGTGATTTTGAGGAAATTGCTACAATTTTTTTAGGATAGCTGATCCAGCCGGGCAGTTCCCCATCAACAACCACGCATTCAGGTTTCGTCGACTCCTCTCTGATTGCCTCCTCAATTTTATGTGCGTTCTCAAGGTCAGTGATGACCATTGCAAACCTGCCAGTACTGAGCCGGTAGGAGATGTCATGGGGAGTCAGCAGTGTTGGGGCAGGAGTGTAGACCGCACCGAGTTTGATCAGACCGACAATAAGGATCCACCATTCCGGAATCCTCGGGAGCATTATGAATACCCGGTCACTTTTCCGGATCCCGCTGTCATGCAGGAGACGTGCCGCCAGATCGGATTTACGTTTCATATCGCCGAAACCGTACCGTTTCTCCTCGCCATGCTGGTTCACCCAGAGCAATGCAGTCTTGTCGGGTTCTTGTGCCGCCCACAC
>DATMWO010000135.1:0-7079 GCA_035562475.1 Methanoregula sp. | reverse complement strand
CCCCCCATATCCATGACCCTGTCGAAGAGCTGCGTCATGATGCCCGAATCGATTATATGACCAGCGAGCTCGATCTCCTGCGATTCCACCATACAACAGAGATCTTGGGTGATGCCCCTTAATATGCGTTCCTGCCAAATATGACAGGAATGCGCTTGTTTTGAGTACTGGGGCACAGATTGGGATGTTTGACAACGTTGTTATCCATAAAAGAGGAAATTGGGATCTCAATATGAAATATCATGAAAAGCACTGGAGAGATGACGATGATGCCTTGACTGTCTCCTACCTTGTGCTTGTAACGATTATGCCGTATCTCCTGTTCAAGTGTTATTACATTTTTCAGCTGAGCATAAAGAGGGAGGTAAAACCCCTGTTGAGCCTTCAGCTGGCTTTTAAGCCTCTTTCCTGAACCGAAATCTCACAAAAAAATGTTATCGTTTTATAAACTCTTCAGCTTTGGCGAGATCAGCTTGGGTGTTTACGTTCAGGGCAAGCCCGGGATCACTGAGCAGAATCTGCAGTTCTTCCTGGGGCTGTAAAATGAGATCGCCCCGGAGAATGTTTATCCCTGCAGGACACGCTTCAATCCCGTTGATCTTTTCCTTATACGATATTTCACCTCTGCTTGATTGAACTAGATCTGCAGGTACCCAGGCTGAGCAGGCATCTTTTCCCGACATATGATAGGAATCAGCAATCTGGCGGATACTGTTTACAGTAATACAAGGGATGTCAGATACGCAGACAAACAGCGGGCGTTGTTCTTCAAGGATTTCTACTGCACTGATCATATCTTCAATGTATCCCCTGCCCTCAGTTTTGCAGAATGCTATACCCTGTGCCCGGCACCAGTTCATGGTCATGGGAGTTTTTGAAGAAGCTGCGACAACCGGGTCAAACCCCCCGGCACAAAAAGCATCGATCACATAGGAAATCATTGGTCTTCCGCACACTGATATCAGGGGTTTTTCGCCCCGGTTGAGCCGGCTGCCCGAACCTCCTGCCATAATCAGTGCATACATGCGGAAAGTGCCTCCAGAAGAACCTGGTTTTCTTCCCGTGTTCGTACGGCAACACGAATACAGGTTGGTAATTCAAATGAGGTGCAATCACGAACAAGAACGGCATGGCGGGCAAGAGCGGCACATAACAAAGCGACATTCCGTCCGTATTCCACCAGAATATAATTAGCCGATGATGCATTGCAATGCATCCCAAGAGCGTTAATCTGATCCGAAAGCCAGTCACGTTCCCGGGTGATGGCAGCCCGTGAGGTTGCGAGTTCGCTCATATGTTTAAACGCTTCCATCGCGTACGCCTCGGCAAATGCATTTACGCTCCACGGAGGCCGGGTGATCTCAATTTTATCAATAACATCCGGATCGCCAAAACCGTACCCGAAGCGGATACCAGGTACAGAAAAACTTTTGGTAAGTGAATGGAGCACAAAGAGATTCGGATCCCGCACATCCACCATACTTTGTGCAGGATCCGACAATTCGATGAACGCTTCATCGCAGAAGAGGAGACCTCCTGGTTTCATGCACTCAAGATGATTCTCCATGTCATTTTTTTTCTGTAATATGCCGGTCGGGTTATTCGGGTTACATATAAACGAAACATCAGCTTTTTGCGGATTTTCAACTCTGCAAGCCCCGGCCAGACGTGCTGATAATGCGTACTCCCCAAAAGTGGGGGATTCTGTAAAAAACGTTGTATGCTTTCCCTTAAGCGTAACCGAGCAGAACACCCTTATCAGCTCGATCGATCCATTGCCGACACAAATTTCCTCTTCAGCGCGGTTAAATGTGGAAGCGATCTGTCTTTTTAATTCTGTGTAACGGTCATCGGGATAATAGGCAAGGATAGCAGGATCGCAATGCCACTCAAAGAAAGGGGGAAAGGGATTGATGCTCGCGCTGAAATCCAGCACATTTTTTTGGGTATTTTCGCGCTGTCGCTTTCCGTTGCCTCCATGAACTTCACGTTTGGGAAAGACAATCACAACTAAAAATCCTTTTTTTCCTGAAATACTTGGATTGATTGTTTTAAAAAGTGTTGTGTGAATGATACAGCAGCAAAGAAGAAGGTTTTTATACATTAATGTGTAATTTTGGAGTATCTGGTTAAGTCAGACACAAGGGTTCTCTTTGTCTGACATATGAATGACAATTGACAGACATATGTCAGAAATGTGAGATACAACGATGATGCAAAGAATCACGCTCCGGTTACCTGAACAGCAAATCAATCTGCTCCAGCTGATGGTGGACTCAGGGGAATTTCCCAATGTATCAGAAGCTGTCCGGGCAGCGGTCCGTGAACTTGTTGAAAAGCGTGCAAGTCGTGTCATGAAGGATAATGACCAGGTTTCATTCAAGGTATGAGAGGGTAGACATGCAAAGCATAATTAACGATGCGTTGAAAAACGCCGAACTGGAAAAAGAGCTGAACAAACCAAGTTCAGCAAATGCAATGGAAGACGACTTTGTCGGCCAGCCAAGAATCGTTATTGTCGGTTGCGGTGGCGCAGGCAACAATACCGTGAACCGTATTCATCATATGGGTGTTTCCGGTGCAGAAACTATTGCTATCAACACCGACAAACAGCACCTGGATATGATTCAGGCGGACAAACGTATCCTCATTGGCAAGTCCCTGACAAAAGGACTCGGAGCCGGTGGCTATCCGGATGTCGGCAAGCGCGCGGCAGAGATGGCACGTCCGACACTTGAAGCAGTCCTTGAATCCGCCGATCTGGTTTTCATCACTGCAGGTATGGGAGGGGGTACCGGAACTGGTTCCGCACCTGTAGTTGCATCAATTGCAAAGGAGCAGGGAGCGATCGTTGTCGGCATGGTAAGCTACCCGTTCCAGGTTGAAAAAGCCCGGTTGATCCGTGCTGAAGAAGGTCTTGAAGCCCTTGCATCCGCTTCAGACTCAGTTATTGTCCTTGATAACAACCGGTTAAAGAACTTCGTCCCAAACCTGCCGCTGGGCCAGGCATTTTCCGTAATGGATCAACTCATCGGTGAGACTGTTAAGGGTATTTCAGAGACAATCACCGAACCATCACTGATTAACATTGACTATGCCGATGTACGTGCAATCATGTCAAAAGGTGGGGTCGCAGTCATGCTTGTCGGTGAAAGCAAACAGCAGAATAAAGCTGAAAGCGTTGTTCGTGAGTGCCTGAGCAACCCGATGCTGGACATTGACTACCGCGGAGCAACCGGAAGTCTTATCCATATAACAGGAGGGACTGACCTTACGCTTCAGGATGCTGAAGAAGTTGCAACATCGCTTACCTACGAGCTTGATCCCCACGCAGATGTAATCTGGGGAGCCCGTGTCAGGAATGATATGGAGGGTAAAATCCGTGTACTCGCCATCATGACCGGGGTCAAGAGCGCGCAGATCCTCGGGACCCGCCAGTCATACAAGACAATGATTGCCGATATCGAGAACAAGCGCTCAAATCCAAAAGCAGTTGAGATGCCCCAGAACAGAAAAAGCAGCCGGGACCAGCCCAGTGGCGGCGGAGTCCTGGAATGGGTCGGTTAACTACTCACGACAAATAAAAAAAGTAATCGCAGAAAAACGTTCCAGATAACCATCTCCTGCAGAAGTTCAGGAATTTTGTTGGTTAATCCGAACCATGACCAAAAACAGAGTTGGATGATTCGGACCAGATAAAAGGAGTTAAGGGTACTCCTTATCGCAAACCCCTTTTTGTATTATTTCTTGTAACCTGAGAACACTCACCCTCGTATTTCTGTCTCCCCTCGAATCCTTGCACTACCATTGTGGGAGATGCGGGGAGGGTGATAGGGAGAAGATATGATTCAAAGCTCTTACGCAGAACGAAAAAACTCTTTACCGATATTCGTAAAGGCTGTTTTTTTGGAGTCTGGTTTTTTGCCCTTATCTGATACCATACGCTCACGAGTTCCTCGGGATTACCGGCGAAATGCTTAATAATTCACCGCTCCTTTAAAATATAGTACATTCGACCAGTCCTTTGCTGGGAGGATGGGGACGACACCAGGTAGGTGATTCTGGTTCGTCCTGGTATCGGGAGTTGAACATCATGAATAGAGTGTTGAACAAAGACTTCACTATGAGGTCTTATCTGAATTCTGCGCTGATATCTTTTTCAGATGTTTTTTACCCTGCATCCAGTATGCAGAGTTGTCATGTAAGAGATTCAAAAGGGTCAAAACAAACCTCTTTTGTAGTATTTTTTTATCTCCTGCATGTTTCCGCTGCCTCCCGTACCGGAGAATCGATGAGGAGTAGTAACGCATGTTGAATGACCTGATGGAAAAAAGAAAGAAAATTCTTGCTGAATCTGAAGAACACAAAAACCGCCGCAACGAACTCAATACTGCTGCCAGCAAGTTCGCCCGTGAACGCAATACCCTCAACAACCAGACTCGTGAGTTTGTAGAAGAGGCACAAAAGAACAAAGATCTCCGGGATAAATATAACCAGGATGTCCTTGACTTAAAAGCGCAGCGCAACGAGTTAAATGACAAAGCAAATGTCCTGTTCGAAGAGATCGAAGGATTCAAAAAAGAGCACGGCACGCTTAAGAACCGTGGTGTGAAGGAGCTCCAGAAGCAGATTGAATTCATGGAGTACCGGCAGCAGACCGAAGTCTTCACAACTGATAAAGAGCGGGAACTAATCGAAAAGATTAAACAGATGATGGCCCAGGTTCGGGAGCAGGAAGCGGAGCTTGAACAGAACAAGGATATGCGCGCCAAGATCACGGAAGCTCGCGATTTTCGAAAACTAGCTTCTGATCTTCATGCAAGGGTTACTGAGTTTGCCGAACTTGCCCAGAAACACCACGATCTCATGGTTGAATCCTACAGAAAAGCAGACAAATCACGTGAGGCAGCGGATGCAGCCCACAAGAGTTTTGTCGAGGCTCAGGAATCTGCAGACTCCGAACATAAGTTTTTTATCGCCTGCCAGAAAGAACTTCGTGATTACGATAAGGTAATTTCCGGCCTTCGTAAGAAGACAAAGAAGGTTAAGGTCACAAAAGAACAAAAAGCAGTGCGCAAAGAGGCAGAGAGTCTCTTTAAGAACTTCAGGGCAGGAGAAAAACTCACTACCGATGATATATTACTCCTCCAGCGCTCAAAACTTATCTGATTCTCTTTTTTACCGTCAGTAATAATTTAATAGGTTCACCGCAATTTTATACTAATAATGACTTTGGGTCGTACGTTAGTACTCAGTGTTGATCGGGATGATGATATCGGGTGGAAGGCGAAAGTCGAAAGCCCGGCCATCGGCCGTGCCGCCTGCCTGAAGGCCGCAAACACCTTAGCACTCGCAGACCCTGAGGATTCCGACGTCAATGCAATATTTTCAGCAGTCAAGATCTATGATGAACTGACTGAGAAAGGAGAGGAGACGGCAATTGCAGTGATTGCTGGTAACCACCTCCATATGATTGAAGGGGATCGCAGGATTGCATCCTCTCTTGAACAGGTAATCAAAGAGACCCAGGCAACCAATTGCATTCTTGTTACGGATGGAGCAGAGGACGAGTATGTAATTCCCATCATCCAGTCCAAGATTCCGGTTTCAAGTATCCGCAGGGTCATCGTAAACCAGATGCCCAATCTCGAAGGCACCTATTATATCCTGAAAAAATTTTTAGATGACCCGAAGATCTCCCGAATGATATTCATTCCCCTTGGCCTGGCAATGCTTCTGTATGCCATCGCATACTTGCTGGATGCTCCGGGAATTGCAACAATCATTGTGGTGGGTGTTATCGGAGGATACCTGCTGTATAAGGGATTCGGATTTGATGAGATTGTTCACAGTATCATCGATGCACTCCGCATATCCCTCTCACGAGGCCGATTCTCATTTGTTACGTATACTACAACTATTCTTCTTATCATCATTGGATTTACGGTAGGATTTATTAATGTCCTGAAATTTTACTCCACCGACAATAGTTTAGGACTTCTTCTTTATCTGATGACCTTTATTTATGGATCAATTGAATGGTTTATCTTTGCGGGACTAGTAACATCCGTTGGGGTTATCATAGATGTATACGCAAATGAACGAGAGGCACTTGGAAAGGTTATTGTCTTTCCCTTTTTTGTCATTGCTCTCGGGTTCATCCTCTATGCTGCCAGCGTTTATATTATCTCAGTAAGTGGTGTTCCCGATTTCCCCCTCACCCCGGATGAATCCGCTAAGAATATCCTTTATTCTACCATTATCGGTATTAGTTCTGCAGTTATTGGCGTTATCACCCAATTTTTTGTCAATAGAAAGATGGCAGAACTTCGCAAGCAGGAAATTATAGAAGTCATATAAAAAATACCCGTTACGCGGTGAATTGTATTCTGGCGTCCTTACCTATTCATAGTGCACCGCAGTGGAAACCAGATTTTTTTGCCACATATGAAATACCAGGATTAAATGGATACGGGACCCTGTGCACACCGGTACCGCTTTCATCAAAGGAAAATGGTGAATCTTCAAAACAATTTTCTAATTCGATGAGGTATCAGGTAAGAGCAATTTTTTTGTAGTATGGATAACCTGAAATAGTAAAATCCGGGTAATTCCAGGTAAAGCTATTCGTTTCAATTTGTATTTTGATACAGGCGTGAATTGGATCCCGCCCGTTGACTTGTCGACACAAACCGCAAGGATGATGTATTCACTGTTTTTGGTTAATGCATTCAGTGATCTGAAGGAAAGGAGAGGAAAGTGTGAAAGTAGTTGTATGGGTAAATACATTTTTTGACTCTGGAGAAATGCTCAATTTACACGCTCAACGCTCACGGGGGTTTCACCCCCGCCGCGGTGGCTCCCCCGATACGATAAAACCCCAGACAGGTGCTATGTCATCATCACCAAGCGCAGGGGCGGCATAGGGGGACAGGCATTGTCCCCTCCTTAATCATACCAGCACCCTGAATTTCATATCAATGGAAAAGGAATTACCGTGAAAGACCCACGGTTATTCATCATGGCGCCTGAGTCTTCGAATAGTGTGCGTTTCTACAGAACGTGCCATGATCCTGTGG
>DATMWO010000134.1:0-2362 GCA_035562475.1 Methanoregula sp. | reverse complement strand
AGGCCGGGTTCACCGCAGAAATACCGGTCGGTGAGGGTGGTATTTTCAACAAGGACCGTAAGGGAAAGCTGCGGGATCACAAAACACCATCTGACCTGAACGGGAATAGTTCTTTTGCCTGTCACAGAATCATGATTGAACCTTCATCTGAACCTGACGAGAGAATGCTCAATTTCTGGTATGTCAAAGCACCAGAGTTTATATGATTTATGCGCATATGTGTAATTAAGGTACGGGAGACCGTCACCTGGTGACACAATGCAAGAACCAACCAAACGCACAATCAACAACACTGAATCAGCTGCCCCTGTACAACAAGGGTGCATCGATGAACACACCTGCGCATGCGGTGAAATACACGAACAGGAAGCAGGAGATGTCAGCCACCGGGAAGCCTGCACGTCCCCCTTAAAATTTGGTAATTCCTGCTGCTGCCAACCCGATGATGCTGCGCACAGCGCACCCCACCGCTGCGGGCATGGACCGCGTTGTCAGTAAACGCACCAGCTTCTTACAACAGACTGACTTACGAGAGAATGATGATCACAGGACAGGTAAAATGACGGACAGTGAAGAACCAGAAATACTCTCGTGCCCCCGACGGGGACGTCCTCGCGTCCGGCGTATTATTGAAGGAGCCGGGGAGTCGCGTTGCTACAAACCCTGCTGCTGCCTGGGTGAAGAGAATGAAGGTGTCTTACTCAAACCTGAGGAGATTGAACTGATCCGGCTTATCGACCTCGAAGGACTGGAACAGGAAGAGGCTGCAGAGCGACTGGGGGTCTCCCGCAAAACCGCATGGCGAGACCTGCACGATGCCCGGCGTAAGATAGCAGATGCCCTTGTCAATGGAAAGGGAATCGAGATGGCTGGCTGCACAAAAGCAGCCGAAGGCAGGTGTCCGAAGTGCCTCCGGTAGATTGAGGGTAAATCGAGCCTCATACCTGAAATCCTAACTACGATATTATATATGCCAATGCTTTCACCTTATGATTAAGCAGTGTCAGTGAATCAACAGGAAAAACGCTAATTTCACCGTTTTTTTTAAATACCGTCACCATGAAAACAATTATACTCTAACGAAAGGAAAAAAGTGTAATGAAAAATCCTTTTCACGTGATGCTCATCCCGACACTGGGCTGTCCTTCCAAGTGCAGTTATTGCTGGAGTTCTGAAGAAGGATCCCCGGTCATGAGCATAGAGACTATCAAAGAAGTCGTTGCATGGCTCAAAAATTTCCGTGAGGATCGGGTCACCTTCACCTTCCACGGGGGCGAGCCACTCCTTGCCGGGCCGGAGTTTTACCGGCAGGCTCTGCCGCTTCTTGCCGAAGGATTAAAGGATCTCAATCCGGAGTTTGCCATGCAGACCAATCTCTGGAGGATGACACCGGAAATTGCCCAAATCCTGGGGGAGTACCATGTTCCCATCGGTTCCAGTATTGACGGCCCGGAGGACATTACCGACTCACAACGGGGAAAAGGGTATTTTGAAAAGACCATGCGGGGCTATGAGATCGCAAGGGCTCAGGGTCTGCAGGTACGGTTCATCTGCACATTTACCAATAAATCAGTAAAACACCGTCAGGAGATTTTTGATTTCTTCTTACAGAACGGGTTTACGCTTAAATTACATCCGGCACTACCCTCTCTTCGATCTGAGAATCCGAAGGAGTGGGCTCTTCCCCCTGAGGAATACGGGGACCTGCTGGTCTACCTTCTGGATAAATCCCTTGAACATATGCAGGATATTGATGTGATGAACATCAACGACCTCTGCCGGTGCGTGTTCACCCGCAGGGGGACCGTCTGCACCTATGTGGATTGCATGGGGAACACGTTTGCTGTCGGACCTGACGGGAGCATCTACCCGTGTTATCGGTTCGTAGGAATGCCGGAATACATCATGGGCAACGTACGGGATCATCCTGCCATGGATGACCTCATGCACTCAGAAGCAGGGAAACTGATGAGCGAGTTTAAGGATTATGTGGATACAGCCTGCGGGGAGTGCCGTCACATTAAATATTGCCGGGGAGGATGCCCGTATAATGCCATGGCTCCGACGCCCGGTGAAATCCGGGGTGTAGATCCTCATTGCATTGCCTACACCCGGATCTTCGATGAGATCAATGACCGGCTCAACAAGGAGATGTTCGAATCCCCCCTGATGGAGGTGGATGCATTCCCAAAAAGGTCCCGCAAGGCAGCAAAACCCGGCGTGATGGCATTGATGCACAAGGTAGTTTCGCAATAATACATTAAAAAAAAAATTCAATTTTTCATACGCTTCCCTTCTCTCAAGGACGGGCCAGGGGGATATTCCTGGGATTCCTCAATAAAAGGAAAGACAGTACCAATTG
>DATMWO010000133.1:0-2743 GCA_035562475.1 Methanoregula sp. | reverse complement strand
TTGCCGAGTATGGCACCGGCTGTGTCATGGCCGTACCCGCTCATGATCAGCGGGACTTCGAATTCGCAAAAAAATACAATCTCCCTCTGCTCGTTGTCATTCAACCGCATAACAAGCCGCTCAACGTCAACACCATGACGGAAGCTTACGTGGACGAAGGCATCCTCGTTAACTCGGGTCAGTTCAACGGTATGGAAAATACGAAAGCCCTTGACGCAATAGCCACATATCTGGAATCCATCGGGAGGGGCAAAAAGGCCATCCAGTACCGCTTGCGTGACTGGGGCATTTCACGGCAGCGCTACTGGGGGGCTCCAATTCCGATCATCTACTGCGATGCGTGCGGCACCGTGCCGGTGCCGGAATCAGACCTCCCCGTCATCCTCCCCCGCGAAGTGGAGTTAACCGGAGAAGGGGGCTCACCCCTGGCGAAGTATGATGCCTTCTTAAAAACCAGCTGTCCCACATGCGGCAGCGCCGCAAGACGGGAAACGGACACCATGGATACGTTCGTGGAATCGTCCTGGTATTATGACCGATTCTGCTCACCCCACTGCGCGGAAAAGCCCGGTCTTGATAACCATAAGGTCCACTACTGGATGCCGGTGGATCAGTACATCGGCGGCATCGAACACGCGATTCTCCATCTCCTCTACTCTCGCTTCTTCACAAAGATGCTGAGAGATTTCGGTGTTCTGAATTTTGATGAACCGTTTACCAATCTCCTCACACAGGGTATGGTCTGCAAAGAGACGACCCGCTGCAAAGAGCACGGCTATCTCTTTCCCGAAGAAGTGAAGGAAGGGAAATGCACTCGCTGCGAGAGTGAAGTTACCATCGGAAAATCGGAAAAAATGTCCAAATCCCTGAAAAATGTCGTTGATCCTGATTACCTGATTAAAAATTACGGCGCTGATACGGTCAGGATGTTCTGTCTTTTTGCATCCCCTCCGGAGAAGGATCTTGAATGGTCCGATCAGGGTGTAGAGGGATCGTTCCGTTTCCTTAACAGGGTCTGGAGAATAGCGATTGAATATTGTGAAGACATTAAGGATGTAACACCATTCGACGGCAACACGGACATTGAAGGGGATCTGAAAAACCTGAGGCGGAAAACACATCAGACGATCAGGAAAGTGACGCGTGATATTGAGGACAGATTCCACTTTAATACCGCCATAAGCGCAGTCATGGAACTGGTGAACACCCTGTACCTGTTGGAGCGGCCGGCCAGGGATAATATGATGGCTCTCTCTGTTGTCAGGGAGACCATGGAAACGATCATTATACTGCTGGCATCTATTGTTCCCCACATTACCGAAGAGCTCTGGACGTCCCTGGGGTGCAAAACCAACTTAGCCGACACCCCCTGGCCTGCGTACGATCATGAAGTTGCCGCCGAGAAAGAGATTACGATTGTCATTCAGGTGAACGGCAAGGTGAGGAGCAGGATTATTGTGTCTGCAGATGAAGAAGAGAAAAAGATCAAGGAACTCGCGCTGAGCGATGAAAAAATAATGAATTACATTGCCGGGAAAACGGTAGTGAGAGAGATTTATGTTCCCAAGAAGCTTGTCAATATCGTGGTTCAGTAATAAATTCACATTACACACCCCCTTTTGTAAAGGGGGATTATACGGAACTTATCAGAAAAGAATGCAAAAAAATCTCCCCTGCCCCCCTTTGATAAAGGGGGAAGTACGCACACTGATCGGTATTGCTTGTATCCTTATTCTTCTTTTCATCTCTGGTTGCGGTTACCGCTTCAGCCCCGGTGGTGAATATATCGACAAGAAAATCCGGACAGTGTTCATAGACAATTTTGCGAATCGAACCGGTGAGACCTATATTGATAATACCATCAGGAACGCCTTCATTAATCAGTTTACTACAGGAAGCAGGTTCACGATTGTGGACAGACGGGAAAAAGCAGATGCCATATTCAGAGGCAGCATCGACAACATCACTACCGCTCCTCTCTCTTACCAGAAAAGCAACCTTGCTGCGGAAGAACGGGTAACGATCACCATGGAACTCGCGTTTGAAGAACAGGACACAAAAAAGAGTATCTGGACCAATAAGAGTTTTTCCGGATACCAGGACTACGCCACTCCTGACCTAAACTCGAAAGAAGCAAACCGAAAAAATGCCCTCATCAAGCTTTCAAACGATACAGCCGAGAGGGCATACAGATTAATGATGTCAGGTTTTTAATAGAGTCAGGCACAGTCCCATTTTTTGCCTGCAAAAATTGGGACTGTGCCAAATGCGTAAACATTACCCTTTGAGAGCATTCACCTTCTTGGTCAATCGCGATATCTTTCGCGATGCCGTCTTTTTGTGAAATACGCCTTTGGAAGCGGCCTTGCTGATTGCAGGTATCGTAGCGGCAAGAGCAGTCGCTGAGGCCGAGTTATCTTTCTCCTCCACGGCAGCCAGCACCGATTTTATCCGTGTCTTGACGCTCGACTTTACCGATGTATTTCTCATACGTTTCTTTTCATTCTGCCTGCTTCTCTTTTCCGCGGATTTGTGTGTAGCCAAAAAACTATCCTCCTTTTACTGGTCTCACGATGTAGGGGAGCTTTCTATATGAATTCCCCGATTGTGTCAAGATGAAAGTAAATCTCCCAACTTTCTCTATTACTGTCACCAAAAAGAACTACTGTTTAATGGTTCTCCTAATAGGAAATATTTCGTCAGCTTGACTTCCAACACGATCAGCAAATAAATTGTATATATG
>DATMWO010000132.1:0-2398 GCA_035562475.1 Methanoregula sp. | reverse complement strand
GCATTCGTCCAAACTCCACGATAATAATAAACAATTGGAATCTGATATGAACATAAGAAGAGTTGCATTTTTTTTTAAAGGCATGTAGCCCAAATTACCTGCGAGGGAATGAATTCGAACGGTTCTTTCTCGCGTTCTGGTGGCAGATAACGGGAGGTGTGGAAGATCCCCCGGTCAGGGTTTGTTCTCAATACGGTAGATTTCCATTTTATAAACAAAGATTGCATTTTTCAGTTTTACTGCTGCTCGTGTTTTGAAATATGCCCAGACTACCGCTGACAAAACCAGAATTAATCCAAGAAGAAAAAATCCTGCACTTAAACCCATAACAAAAGTCAGACACGATACAATCCCAAAAAATGCTACGATAAGCGGACCATGCTGGTTTGCTGTTTTCAGCGAATTCTCCGATTCACTAATTTTATTTTTTAACTTCTCAATATCCCGTTCTTTCGGAGTCATTTTTTTTTGCGGGTATCCGCACTATCCTGTATTGTTTCAACCATACTTTAATTTTGATACTTTCAAAGGAGCGATACGAGACCCGCAGTTTCACGTTCTGGTGACAGATTATGAGGAAGGAGGCATAGTTTCCCTTCTGGAATTTTACAACAGCTTACCCCAAAAGTGGTACTACATCATCATCGCGCTGAACAAAGGGGCGGTCAGGGGGACCGGCACGGTCCCCTCCGTAATCTGTCCGTCTTTTTTCGTTTCATGGCAAAAGTACAGGGAATCCTGCAGAACCGGATTTTCTTAAACGTGCACCACGAGGTTTTCATGATCACCGATCCTTGTGGAATTATATAAGCACGGAACAGGGTAAATGTGCTAACCGGAGGGGAAGCTCTCCCAAAAGAACGCACCGGTAAAAAAAGAAAAAACGGATTTTGATTTGGTTTCACGACAGGGCTCGCGATGTTCTCACGATTATGGGTACTCTGAATCTGAAACTCACCTCCTTTTTGAGAAATTTCCCCAGTAGCATACAGTCCAACTTAGATGCGGAAGACCCCTTGAAAGATATGGTCCCGGAACATCTTTGCCTGGATCTTCCTTGATCGAATACCTGTTTCGCTCATATAATAAATTCTGGCGAGGCATCGGTGCATGGCAAGGACGCCGGGGACACAGGATCTGCCAAAAAAGCGCGAAAATGAACGTTACCCTTTATGAGTACCAATATCCCCCGCCACAGGGACGCCAGTGCAATAATTTCAGGGTGCGGATAATCACCGGGGGGAGGCTGTTAAATCGCTTCGTCAGCTGTCTGATGTGCACCCTCTCGCCCTTGTGTTCATGAAGGTAACGATCCAGACCTGCTTCAAAAGACATTTTTTCTCCTCCTCATTATCTGGTACTCCCCTCAGGAAAGGATAAAATAAACGCATGATACTGAGGTAAATCAATAGAACGCAGGGTAACGCGACGAGAGTACCCTGTTTCTGCCAGGGATGCTCCAGCCCTTATTCCACCCGTCACCGGTTCATTTTACGGCAGGGTGCCGGGTCAGGACCTGCCCGGGCAGGTATCCGCGGACGTATAAAAGAGGACTCGTTCTGAGTAAAATTCCCGCAATACGCAGTATTATAGTGCATGGAGGATATTTTCAACAATTTTTTCAACATCCCGGTCTGAGCAATCAATCGTTCTGTCAGCATATTTTTCATACAAAGGAAGCCTTTGATTGTACAAATCGAGAAGACTCTGATCAGCAGCTAAAACAATTCCTCTCGTGGTTATGTTCCTGATTCTCCTGGCCATTTCCTCATAGCTGAGAGAGAGGTAAATAATAATTCCCTGCTTTTTCAGATACTGCATGGATTTTTCACTGAAAACAACGCTTCCGCCGGTGGCAATAATCATATTTTCACCGTTGAGGGATACTATAACACTCTCCTCTGCCTGTAAGAAGGCATCAATACCATCGGTATTGATTATTTCCTGCAACATCCTGCCGGAATTCTCCTGCAGTACAATATCCGTATCGATAAAATTCATGCCTAAGGTTTTTGCAAGGATAACACCGACCGTACTTTTACCTGCGCCGGGCATACCGGTCAGAATAATATTTCTCATAGAGTAATCGTATGATTCATTTCTCCGGAGCAGGTATTAGACATATTCCTGCCCAAAAATATCACGTCCCCCCGGGGCAAAATCACCGGGCTCCCACAAAACCCGTGCTTCGGGCAGAGATCAGGATATTAAGAAAGGTAGTCAGAGAATACTAAAGGAACAGATTTAAAAAAAAAAGAGTGCCAGAGGTATGAACATTTTCAAAGGCATAGTCATTTTCCCCCTCGTGATCCTGCTGATAACCGCCGGATGCATCTCGGGTGAAAATGCAAGGGAGGGGGAATCGCCGGACCTGAATGAAGCATCAGCGGTGTTCACC
>DATMWO010000131.1:0-3485 GCA_035562475.1 Methanoregula sp. | reverse complement strand
CCCCAGGGAAAAACCCGGAAAACCCCCTGTTTCGGTTCGTGTCGAGAATACGTCCAATTATCGCCCTGTTAGCCAAAATACGGCGGGTTTGCACCTCATCTGTCGGCCTGTAAAGCCCCTTGCATCCAGCTTTTTTGTGCCTCGTATTTTATCCCATCTGGTCCTGCAAACCCTGCCAGAACACCATTATGAGGCTCTTTTTTTTCCGACAACGGTCCAATTCCTGAAATCAGAACAATTGCTCCAAGGGTGAACATAAAAGCGGGATTTATGTCTGTTTTTTAACGGCCAGTCTCCGGTTCAGTTTCACCTCGGCGTAATCCGGGTTGATGGCAATTGCCTTGTCATACGAGCCTACCGCTTCTGCATACCTTCCGAGTTCATGCAGCGCAACTCCGCGGAAATTCCATGCATAGGCATCTTCCGGGTTGATAGCGATTGCCTTATCAAACGATGCAAGCGCTTCGGCAGGCTGTCCGAGAATACCCAGCTCGGCACCGCGGATGAACCACGCACTGGCGTCATCCGGATTGATGGCAAGCCCTTTGTCGTACGAGTCGACGGCTTCCTCATGCCGTCCAAGTTCAACGAGTATCCAGCCACGGTTAATCCACGCATTTGCGTAATCCGTCCTGATGGCGAGGGCCTTATCATACGAGGCGAGCGCTTCGGCAGATTGTTTAAGTTCAGCGAGGGCGACTCCGCGACCGTTCCATGCTTCAGCATAATCCGGCCTTATGGCAAGGGCCTTGTTGCAGGAGGCAAGAGCTTCGGGATAGTGACCTTTTTTGAAAAAATCAGAACCTTCTTTGTAAAGTTGCTGTGCTCGATCTTCCATGAGGTATGATATACGGTCCGGATAATCACTGTTGTGTTCGAACCTCACCAATCAAAGTGTATAAACCCCGGCACGGAATATTTTTAGTAATAACCCGGCACCCGGTTCCTGCAAAGAATCCGGCGTTCTGACCACTCCCCACAATACAACATCGGTGACTCCCATGCAGTTGAAATCCTGCAAAAAAACCTACAATCTCGAAACACAGCGTGCTGCCCCGCTCGAAGAGACACTCGCCCGCATTGAGCCGAAAGTACCTGCCGCAGGGATAACACGCGTTGCAGATATTACCAACCTTGACCGGATCGGTATTCCGGTCTTTTCCTGTATCCGCCCGACTGCAGAAGCAGGATCGATTACTGTGTATAACGGGAAAGGGGCGACGGTTGAGGAATCCCGTATTTCAGCGATCATGGAGGGAATCGAACGATATTCCTCAGAACTGCACAACCGACAGGTTCACCTCGCACCCTACCAGGAAATGTTTGCGCATGGACGGGTGCTTGATCCCTCAGACCTGATCCTTCCTGAGAACGCAGATGTGGATCGCCTCATGCCCTGGGTCGAAGGGTTTGATATCGCCAATAATGTGCCCATCATCATTCCGGCCCATGCAGTCTTTCACCCGCTTCCCCAGAAATTCCGCCAGCTCTTCCGCACAAACACAAACGGGTTAGCGTCCGGGAATACCATGGAGGAGGCCATCTTCCATGCATTGTCTGAAGTGATTGAACGGGATGCCTGGTCACTGGTCGAGGCTTCACGGGATACCGGATCGACGGTTGAAAATATCGATGACCCGACCTGCCTCGAGATGGAAAAGAAATTTGCCGATGCACAGGTCGAAGTCAAAGTGAGAGATATCACCAGTGATATCGGGATCCCCACAATGGCTGCCGTTGCTGATGATGTTCTGCTCAAGGACCCGATGCTGCTCACGATCGGTATCGGGACCCATACCAGTGCACGGATCGCCGTCATGCGGGCGCTTACTGAGGTTGCGCAGAGCCGGCTTACCCAGATCCACGGGGCCAGAGAGGACACAACACTCGCCGATCTCCGGAAAAAGATGGGTTATGACCGGGCAAAGCGGATCAACGCATACTGGTTCAAGGACAACGGCCACGTTGACTATAACCGGATCGCTTCCTGTGACAGCGATGATTTCCTCACCGATATCCGGTTTGTTATTGATGCGCTGGCAAAGAAGGGGCTCGACCGGGTCATCGTGGTTGACCTGACCCGGGAAGAGATTGGGATTCCTGTCGTGAGAGTGATTGTTCCGGGGCTTGAAGTCTTTGCGATGGACCCGGAACGCCGGGGAGAACGGGTGAAAAATGCACAAGATCATCGTCTTTCTCGGGCCAAGTCTTGACCTTCCCGCAGCAGAGAAGATCCTTTCCGCTGAATACCACCCACCTGCAAAGCGGGGTGACCTGCTCGCTGCAGTACATGATGGCGCAACCATAATCGGCCTTATAGACGGTGTCTTCCACCAGGAATCCGCAGTAGCCCACCGTGAGATCCTGGCCGCGATAAAAAAGGGTGTCAGGGTCGTAGGGGCATCGAGTATGGGAGCTCTCCGGGCAGCGGAAATGGACACCCTTGGTATGGTAGGTATCGGGGAGATCTACCGGATGTATACGAGCGGGGAACTTGAATCTGACGATGAAGTGGCGCTCGTATTCGATCCTTCATCAGGTCTGGCACTTTCAGAGCCGCTCATCAATATCCGGTTTACCCTGAAACGTGCAAGAGAGGAGGGGATCATCAATGATGCTGAGTATGATGCATTTCTTACCTCAGCCCGTGCCCTGTTCTATCCAAAGCGTACCTACCGGACAATTGTTTCTCATGCCGGTGATTCGGCTGATACCAGGACGCGCGAACGGTTTCTGGTATGGGTCGAGACAGGGCAGTGCGACCAGAAGAAGGAAGATGCTGTCGCAGCGCTGGAGTATATCAGAAAAATATCGGAAGAAAATTAAACCGAAAAATCCTCAACCGTGGTTGACCTTTTTGTTCAAACCCAATTTCCTGCAATTCTAAAATTAAATCCACCAGGTATTCCCCAGTCACTTCTCCGACAACCAGGTATTGTTGATCATATATTTCTTTGACCTGGTAAATTATTTCGGGATCTTTTCCACCACCATGTTGGGTAAAATTCACTCAATATTGTCCAGAATGGAGGTGCAAATATCGATCCACTCCCTTTGATGTCCAGGTTCACTACCAACGCAAAGGTAAATAAAATCACCATAAATCCTCGAATCTTTGTCAATGCGGCTGATTTCGTTGGAGAAAACCGGTCACAAATTTCTGATTGAACGGGAGCAGAACAATCGCAAGAGTCAGACCAGGGGTGATTGCAGCGACGAGAGGGAAACACACAATAAATACCATGCTACGAATGAGATCAGAACAATGATGGTCAGCAAATCGTATCTGGATGTTTGTTCTTTCATAAATACTTGAGCAAAAGAGCTTTCGAAGGCTTCATCAATTGTTCCAGGGATCGATGCTCATTGAACACCGAATTGTTAATAAGACACCATGTGTAAGACTAAAAAACAATAAAATCCTGAGAACCGGCCATCATGAATCCCACTATGCCAGACTCCAAACTCTCCCGTATCCTTATCAC
>DATMWO010000130.1:0-2040 GCA_035562475.1 Methanoregula sp. | reverse complement strand
GACTTAACAGGTGGGCGATGCAATTCAGTCTCCCGCGCCGCTGGTCGTGTGAATCCACGACATACCAGGGGGATTCGGGGGTATCCGTGGCCGCAAACATGGCGTCACGGGCCCGCGAGTAATCATACCAGCGGCGATGGCTCTCGAGGTCCATGGGGCTGAGCTTCCAGATTTTCCGGTAGTCATCGATGCGTTCCTCGAAACGCTCGGTCTGGTCTTCCATGGTCTCTTCCAGCCAGTACTTCACCAGGATAATCCCGGATCCAATCATTGCCTGTTCGACCGGGGGCACCCAGCGCAGGAACTTTTCTACCTCGGCCTCCGGGGTGAATCCCATGACCCGCTCAACCCCCGCCCGGTTGTACCAGCTGCGGTCGAAGAGTACCACTTCGCCTGCCGCCGGCAGGTGGGGAATATAGCGCTGGACGTACATCTGGGACTTCTCCCGCTCGGTAGGTGACGGCAGGGCAACCAGCCGGAAGACCCGCGGGCTTGTGCGTTCGGTGATACGTTTGATGACGCCGCCCTTGCCGGCGGCATCACGGCCTTCGAAGAGCACACAGACTTTTGCACCGCTGACCTTCACCCACTCCTGCATCTTGACGAGCTCAATCTGGAGCTTCTCCAGTTCCTTCTCGAATTCCTTACGGCTCATCTTTTCCCTGGATCCTGCCGCTGCTTCAGGAGCTGGTCCGTCCGATGCAACGGGCATACCGGCTTGCGCCTCGGCCTTAGTCTTTGCCTTACGCTTCCCTTTCTTCTTGTCTTTCTGCTTCGCCATAGGTAACAACTCCATGTTCTTTTAAGTTTATTAAATCCTGCATTACAGGTCAGGAATCGGAAAGACTATCTGGGGGTCATCCAAATCGAACAGCCCCCTGGCGGGTGCAACCCTCCCGGTCTGAATGATACAAAAGGGGGATAGTACTATTCAAATCATCAGCAACTTCTAATAATACTGACAGGCTAATTTCCTTAAAAGAGTGAACAATGAAAAAAATTGTTGTGAAGAAAGAAGAGCAGGGTGGGACAGTTCTTTTTACGTTCAGGTTCAAGGCACTCGGGCAGCTCCTCGATGAGGGAGATCTCACCCCGCTTCCCGAAAAGGAGTTGACGGAAGAAGCAGAAGACGCTCTTGCAGGGCATCTCGATGAATACCGGGTCGGCAGACCCTCAAGCCTGGTCATTGAACTACCGGAAAAAGATCTCGCCGATGGTTCATCCTCCCTCATCAGCGAGGCTGTTCATCACCATTTCGGATTTCGTTATGATGACGTGACCCATGATATGAAAATTCATCTGAGAGAAGGGATATATAGTATCGTTCTGGCACTCGGGAATGTGTTCATTCTGTTATTGTTCGTGTACTTTGCCACTAAGAATGAGATCCCTCTTGACGCAGTCAGTGTTACCCTCATTATAGGATTTATTACCATCATGAACTGGGTTACCATATGGCATACCTACGAACATTTTATGTATGATTACCGGAACCTTGCCCGGAAACGGTGGATTTTTGAAAAAATCACAAAAATCCCGGTAACTATCAGACGTTACTGATCCTAGTAACCTTTTTTTTAAAGTGCGAAGCATTGTTCCGCGTTGAGGGCAACCATGGGAATGAATGCCCCGGATGCCGTCGATAGGATGGAAATACGGGGCAGGAAAAAGGGTGATGAATGAGGGATTTTCCTGTGCATTTCATCTCATTTCATCTCCACCTTTGCACTCCCGGGGATTTCGTATAACGGGTTCTTTTCAAGAGAGATCAGAAATATAATTAAAAGGTTGGGTTCAAATACAGCAATATTATGGCTGCTGACAATCCGACAATAGACACTCCAGAAAAGCGTGTCTGACTGAAGAACCTGTATTTTATCAGTCGTGTTCTGGTGGTTATTGCTATTATTGGTATGATTATTACCTCGATTATTGTGATAATAACTGCATTTGCGGAAGTATTCCGGATAATATCATTTTTCATACACGAAGGCATGCTATCCGAAGAAGCAGGAACATTTCTCTCGGTCAATGTAACAG
>DATMWO010000129.1:0-2628 GCA_035562475.1 Methanoregula sp. | reverse complement strand
GGCAAGGAAATCTCAGTCATCTGGATCGACAGGGAAGAACAGAAACAGTTCGCCGCTGAGGTGAATCAGGAATTAAAACACGTACAGAAACATGGTGAACGGGAAGCACGCTTTCGTGCGCAGGATGGTTCAGTTTTAAGGTTTGTCATCTCCCCGATGCTCGTAACAAAGGGGCATGTGCTCTGTTCTGCCATCGATATTACCCGAAGTAAAATTGTGGACGAGGAGATCATCAAAACTCTCAATGAACTGGAACACCAGGTAAGAGAGCGTACCGCAGACCTTGAACGGACGAACGAAAAACTGCGGGCAGAGATCCTTGAATGCCGGCGGTTTGAGAGCATGGTTCTGTACGGGCATCCCCTGCAGCCAAAAAGGGATGATACATGATCCCTCCAGTCAGTATCCGGCACCAGATCTTCTGGAATGCAACGATTATCATATCAATCATTATCGCAATCTACTCCACGTATTTTTGCCTGACCCGTGGCATCTATGAGGTCTTTCCGTTCCTTTACTTCCTTCCCATTATCCTCTTTGTGAATTTCTATCCAAACAGGGGTGTTGTCTTCTCGCTTGCCATCAGTACAATTTTTCTCCTGCTGGTCTATTATTTCAGTAGTTTCAACCCGGCCATCATTGCGGTGTCCACCGCATGGTTCGTTATCTTCGTGACGATTGGTTTTATTACGTCTTCGTTTGCCGAAGGGTTTAAAGCTGAAGAGCGGAAATACCAGGAGATCTTCGAAAATTCCCAGGCAGGTATATTCACTTTTTCCCTCCCGACTCAGCGCATACTGGAGATGAACAGCAAATGTGCACAAATGCTGGGATACAACCGAAATGACCTGATCGATAAGGAACTCAGCCGCATATTCCATGATCCGGGAGAAAGGGATACGTTTCTCAGTCAGCTCCAGAAGAATGCAGAGATTTCTGATAATGAACTTCTCCTTCATACACGGGAGGGGCAGGTGCGTCAGTTTCTCGTTTCCGCATCCCTCTCCCCGGGTAACCGGGTAATCTGTTCTGCGGTTGATATCACGGATCGGAAACTTGCGGAGCGGGTTATCCAGAAAGCACGCGAAGATCTTGAGAGAAAAGTTCGAGAGCGGTCCGAAGAGCTCACGCGTGCTAATGACGGGCTCAAGGCAGAAATCCTTGAACGTAAACGGTTCGAAGCAACCCTCCAGCTTGCAAACCGCAAACTGAACATGCTCTCTTCAATCACCGGCAATGATATTTTCAACCAGATCACTGCCATCATCCTGTATGTCTCACGTGCAGAAGAGATGGTCAAAGACCCGGCACTTCTTGAGCATCTCCGTAAGATTGAGCAGAGTACGCAGATAATCCAGAAACAGATCCGGTTTGCCAGGGATTACCAGGAAATCGGATTACATGCCCCCCAGTGGCAGAATGTTGACAGTACGATCAGCAATGCAATCGCCGGACTTGACCTGGGGGGTATCAGAGTAAACAAGGACGTACGCAACCTTGAGATCTCGGCAGATCTATTACTTGAGAGGGTTTTCCTTGCTATCGTGGATAACACCGTGCGCCATGGGCAAAAAACAACACAAATAAGGTTCTCCACCCAGGAAACGGGCGAGGGTCTGACGATTTTCTGCCAGGATGACGGGACGGGAGTCTCTCAAAGAGTAAAGGAGGGAATGTTGAAACACGATTATCACCAGATTTCCGGGTACGGTCTCTTCCTTGCTTCCGAGATCCTCGCAATGACAGAACTCTCTGTCGTTGAAACCGGAGAACCGGGTGACGGGGCACGATTCGAAATCAGGGTTCCCAAAGGCAGATACCGGTTTACATAATAAGTCTGAAAGACAGGGCAATCAGGTAAAAGATGTTTTTTTTTAGCGGAAAAGAAACATGAATGAACGTATACATTCGCACCCAATTGATGAAAATCAAACTGTATACGATGGACTCCCGCCTCAGGGCCTCTCCGAGGCACGGCGGGGTAGTGATTTTTTTAAAGAGTCACCGATCCACCGCAGGAGCGTCCCCTCGGGGTCGGCGGCGTTCATCGCACCTGTAAAAGATGCACTATTTCCTGAAAGATCCGAATATCCGTTTTTCAGAGAAAACAGTTAATAACAATCTAAATGCTCAACAGGTTTCAACCTGCCTTTCCCCTTCTCCTAGATGCGATATCTCTTGGAACGGTAATACAGCTCTATCGCATAGCTCAAAGTCGGTCAGGAAGGCCAGGCATTGTCCTCCGTCATCTTACCAGTGCTTTGACTTTTATATATAGGTGAAAGGAATTACCATGAATGACCTAAGGTCATAGTTGCCTGAGTCAGTGGCTTAGGTGCATTTCTTTAGGGCGGGTTTCTCCGGTATCCCGTCACAGAGTCTTCTTCCTGCCACTCGCGTCCCGCATATAATGACCAAATTCGCTTTTAAGGAGCAGATCCCCGGGGAACACCGGGCCATCCCTGCACACCCGGAGCCCTGACGGGTCTATGCAGCACGAACCACAGACACCCACACCGCATTTCATGTAACGGTGCAGGGAGAATTCTGTTTTATGGGCGATCCCTTTTTCCTCAACCTTGGTAAGCACCGCCCGCATCATCACTTCAGGACCACAGACTGCAATCC
>DATMWO010000128.1:0-3780 GCA_035562475.1 Methanoregula sp. | reverse complement strand
ATGATATACGCCGGATCAATACCAAGCAGCATATGCGTCATGACGGTATTACCTGCAACCACTACCTCGTAAATATCTTCACGGTCGATACCGGCAGAATCTGAAGCAGTTGTCAGCGCTGCATTGATGCTCTCTGCAGCGAGTGCCTGGAGTTTTATAAGCCCGTTTTTTCGGGCGAAATTCACGCGCGCGAGGATATCTTCACCACAACTAATCTGTCTGTTGTAGTTCGAGGCGACTGCCACAACCCTCCCGTTGACAAGATCCCACAAATAGGCAACAACCGTTGTAGAACCCAGATCAACTGCAGCACCAAAGATGCGTTTTGATGTGTCATTCTCCTGAAGATCGATAAGACGATACCCTCCAGGGACAAGGGCAATTGTACCGGTTACTTTCCAGTCACTATGTCGAAGAAGCGTGGGAATTTCACGCATAACTTCCAGCGGTACATAAATTTTTTCGGCAACAGGCCCGCCATTCTTCTGGATACCCCATAACAATCGGGTCAGATCGGGTGATGGATCGGTGAGCGTCGGGGGATGGAGTTCGACAAAATATTTCCTGACAGAGGGATGAAGCTCAATCTCGCCTTCCCTGCCTTCAACCAGAATTTTTTGTTCCTGGATGAGGGTGTTTTCAGGAACAAGCACATATAAATCACCCTGGACCATCGTCTCACAGGCAAGACAGGCACCTTTTTTCAGTTCATCTTCGGTAAAAAACTGCGAATATTTCTGCCGGTCGAATTCCGTTTTTCCGCTTTGTACATAAACAACACACTTGCCGCATTTACCCTGTCCGCCGCAGACAACATTAATGTTCAGTCCTGCTTTCTGTGCAGCTTCAAGGATGTTGCTTCCACGTGCTACATCTATTTTGCGATAACTCGGAAGAAATGTTACCGTGCGCAAGATAATCTGTCCTTACTAGTATCATTGGTAAGAGAGATAAGAAATACACTGCGATGATCAGACCTGATTATTCCTGGCATTTGTCATCGTGTGAAAATCAAATTATTATTGTTTATTAGTCTTTTATCTTCTTCCACTCCTCATGCAGGAACTCGCCTATTTCTGCCGCGTCGCGAGGTCCGACCATTATCTTCCAGCCGGTCGTTTCTTCAATCCTGCCGGATAGCGGTGCGGAATATCCCGGAATAATCAGCGTTTTGTGAGATACTTCCTTTTCTACTTCAAATTTCTTTATCGAATCACGTACCAGTGTTTCATTCAGTTTTCCAGCTGCGACAGCGGTTAAGACGGATAACCCTTCGGTGTCAACAATCAGCATATAGCAAGGAATTCGGGTGGACTCCAGGTAGCCCTGGAGGGTAAAAAACGTCAGGGAGAAGTTCACGGTCAGGAGTACCGGGGCATCTTTCCCCGGAGTGCCGACACGGTACAGGCCGGGATTCATCTGTATGGGTTTCTGGGGATCCGTGTAAATGTTCTGGCGGAGGGTGAGTGCAGATTTTGCAGATGCCGGCGAAAGTGGGGGTGTTATGATTACCGATGCATATTTGACGATGCCAAGTGCGATTTTTGCATCCTGCAGGTAGGGATGTGTGGCATCAATAAATACCGGATACCCCAGATCCGGAACTGCACGCGTAATTGCAAGCTGGCGGACAGCAGTTGAAGTAGTAATGTAATCACCAAGGGATTGCGGGCAGAGGTCCATGACCAGTTTTTTCACCCCTTCCAAAAGACAGTTTTTTACCAGAGCGGTGAGGTCATCCAGACCTTGAGCCTTGACAACAAGGGGACAACTATGCTTTTTTGCAAGTGCACACATTTCCCTGAAATTTTCTTTCGTGGCTGCATGGATCAGGGGCTGATAGCTGCCCACCTGGATTAGTGCTGCATTCAACGCTTCTATGTTCGACGCCATCAGGACGAGGGGGAGATCGGCAGACTCCTCGACTACGGAAACAGCTCGCGCAAATACATCCGGCGAACCGCTGGTATTTTCAATTGCCATACCATCAAACCGCAGATCGGTGCCTATACGGGTGAAAAATTCATCCCTGACCCTGACGGTCGCAGAGGTGATCGCTTCAGGTTCCCAGGTATCTGATACCTTAAAAAGAATTCCTGGTGGATGATAGAAGGTCTTGTCATGGCGGTAAAGAACAAATTCCTCGCCAACGGCAAACGATCGTTCCCCCACGCCAACTTTTATCAGTCGTATCGGGGGTCGCGTTGTCGCACCCAGCACAGACTTTGCCTCTTCGTCAAGATACGGGCAGAGATCTACATCTGCTTTTCCGCTGGCGAGTTTCATCGCAAATGTCAGGCAGGTGGGATCACCGCATTCCTTGCAGTTCTTTTTAGGCAGAAGTTTGTAGACATCAAGTGCCTTGAGTGCCATTATTTCACCTCAGAAAAACCCGCACCACTTCTCATGCCGGAAAACGCGTTTTTAAGCATAGCAACGGTCTTTGGATGGCGGACACAGATAATCTCAGCACCGGCAACAGCGGCAGCAATCCCGGTATAAAATTCCCACTGTGTTGCCATCTCATCCTGCAGGGCAGGTTCAGCTTCCCTGACTTCTTTTATCGTCAGCGAATCGATAGCAGAACAGATTACCGGCATGGCAAGATCAGTGTCCCCTTTCAGCGCAGAAAAACGGATCCGTTCCATGGCAGAATAGGAATATTCAAACCCATAGCCGAGTGCACCCGTGTAGGGATCTATCATGATATGATCGCGCTGCATACCGATCTCACGCAACAGGATATTGAGTTGCTTTGCAAGGTTCACATCGATGGGAGACTGGGCGATAAGTGAGTGGTTATAGGCAAGAGCGGCCGCGGCAATGCTCCGGTACCTTCCTGCCTCTGCCGTCCCAAGGAGGATTCTTTCTCCCTGGGCAGTCTCGCCACACTTCTGGTACACCTCACTGTCGATCTTTGGCTCATTGCTGCCATCAATAATCAACGGGAGCGCTGTTGCTGATAGTACGGTTTCCACAGTTTTTCCAACGGAGGAAATATCAGAAAAATTCCTTTGCCGTGTACTGGTAAGATACAGGCGAACCAGATCTGCCTTGTAGATCTTTTCAGCTGCCTTTGACCATTCGTGTACATTGTTTACCAGATCGCCACAATAATTTTTGATGATCGGCGACCAGTATTCCGGGTTATCGCAGATTTCCAATGCAACAAGTGGTGACGGTGATGGAGGATTCCCGTCAAGGAACTGGAGGGTAGTTCCACCACCTATGCGGTAAGATATGGTTCTTGTCCCCCCTTCTGCCCTGGTTGCTCCAAGAATTACCTGACCGATAGTGCCATTCCAACCGAAATTAAGGTCATATCCCATACAATCTCCTCACACAAGCGGTTTCATAAGGAGCGCCGGATGTTTTACCCGTTCAAGATAGGAGATCAGGTCTTCAATCGATATTGCAATAGTCTCATCCGCGATCTTTGCAAAAAGATCCGATTTGTTCTGATCAGCAAGTTTTTTTAGCAGCTGGGCTTTCAGCTCATCTTTGAGCTGGGAAGGCATCCAGACAAGGCGCTCGATACCTCCGTCTCCCTGTAAGAAGCGGTCAGAGAGGATATAGTTTTTTGAGATCCCGGCAAATCCCGGTGTCTGGGCCCCGCCACCTATCGTTCCGGCAAGCGTTGAGAATGTCATACCCGAGGGTGTGATCCCTTTAAATTCCCGGTTCACCACCATGATACCATTCACTTCGGGAAGCATGAGGGCGATACACTCAAAACACCCACAGCAGGTCATCGGATATTCCATCACGCTGTAAAGCGAG
>DATMWO010000127.1:0-3021 GCA_035562475.1 Methanoregula sp. | reverse complement strand
ATGCGGGGATTGTTACCCGTCTCATAATTCGTCATGATGATTGCTGCCGCCACCAAAGGAGCGCACACGCGGAGGTTCGGTGAGTGAACATTTGAAACATCCCTGCCCGCCATGCCCATGAGGCCCTGAACCGGTAGTCATTCAGATACATGACGATTTTCATGGTTCAAGGAGTGAGTCAATTCGGTTCATGTATGTTTTCTGGTGATACAATCGGAGATCAATGCGCATCAGCAATTGTCACGAACTCTTTGAAGTGTCTGCTTTTCTTAAACAACCACCATGCAAGGCGCTCGATGACGGTAAAGTTGAAGGAGCCTCCCGCAGCGTTCGGGTGACCTCCCCCTCCGAATTCCCGCGCAATCAGGTGGCTTACCGGGGGGACTGAACGAAGTGAGAACTTACCGTCTTTGCTGATGATCACCTCGATATCGGTCTTCCTTTCGTTGCGGATGAAATGCGCTGTCTCGCTCGGGTAACCATAGAGCGGGGCAAAAGCAATTCTGTACTTGGTTCCGGTGATGGTCGCGTATCTCAGGCTCTGGTGCATCATCGCGTCCATCTCGGCTTTGATCTCGGCATATTCCTGTTCGATGAATGCGTCACTGAATATGCCGGCAACGAGGCAGTCCCGCACGTGGTCCCGGTTTTTCTTGCGCTGGAGTACCTGTCCAAGTACTGCAGAACGCGGATCAGTATGCTTCCAGAGGTCATAATCGCAGACAACCCGTGCAACCTCAGCAGCAACTGAGTTATCCGGGGTAAGGTCGCGGGCAACAATGCCACATGCGCAAACTGCGGTATCAAGGCGGAGCAAAGATACCTCCCGGGTAACTTTTTTTACTTCATCCTCACGCCAGCGGTGATGATCCCGCCACTCCACGTTCCATCCATTTGCCCGTGCCTTTCCTGCAATTGTTTCAGTATCCTTCTGATAGCCGAGATCCGAAATAGAGAGCAGATCGCCTTTCCCTTTACAGGATGCAACCAGGGAAAACAACCTGGCAAATTTTCCCACCGAACTCCAGATGGTGAACACATCATCACTGCCGTATTTTATGCGGTGGATCGCATCTGCTCCAACGGCATCTAAATCATTGTGAGTAAGGTGAACGATATGGGCTGAACGGTTTTTAACCGCGTTTGCAAGACCGGAGTCTTCACCATTCGCATTCTTATCCGGGAGCGGCATCTGTTAATACTGTCATTGCAGCATATAAAAAAGAACGCTCACGTAATATTCTGTGAGGGATACGTGCATATCATTTATTAGTCAACAGCGACAACAATTGTACTCCTGCCCTAGTAGCTCAGCTTGGGAGAGCGCCAGACTGAAGATCTGGTTGTCGCCTGTTCAAATCAGGCCTGGGGCACTTTTGATGTGCATATTTTTTATTCTTTCCCTACCAAATGCGTTTGTGCTGCACCATAAATCGATCACTATTGCAGAACTTTTGCACCACATGCCATAACTTCTGGTGCATTTTTGGAAAGGAATAAGTCCTTTCCTCTCAATTTTCTAGTATATACGTCTGGGAGAGAGTGGTGCATGAGCGGTGAGTACGAACGGGCATTCCAGGAATCTGTTTCTGATCCGGAACGTTTCTGGGGAGCGGCTGCAGAAAAAGTCCACTGGTACCGCACCTGTGACCGGGTGCTTACGAGCGAAAAACCGCCATTTTACCGCTGGTTTGAAGGAGGGATTGTTAATTCATGTTACAATGCCCTGGATTATCATGTCGAAAACGGTTTAAAAAACAACATTGCCCTGATCTATGACAGCCCGGTAACAAAAACCGTAAAACGGTATACGTATGGTGAACTTCTGGACCTCGTGGCACGATGCGCAGGGGGGCTACGGCAGCTGGGGGTTGGGAAAGGTGACCGTGTTGTTATCTACATGCCCATGATCCCTGAAGCAGTAATCGCAATGCTTGCCTGTGCACGCATAGGGGCAATTCATTCAGTAGTCTTCGGGGGATTTGCCGCACGGGAGCTTGCGACCCGCATCGAGGATGCAAAACCCCATGTTGTCATATCTGCGTCATGCGGGATCGAAGTCAACCGCATCATTCAGTACCAGCCACTCCTTGAATCCGCAATCGATATGTGCTCTTTCAAACCCTCAGCCTGCATCATCGTGCAACGACCTGAAGCACTGGCAAGTCTTAGGGATGGCAGGGATGTTCTCTGGGATGTTCTTCTGGAGGCTGAACCTGTAGACTGCGTTCCCGTCAGGGCGACCGATCCGCTCTATCTCCTGTACACTTCCGGCACCACGGGAAAACCCAAAGGTGTAGTACGGGACAATGGGGGGCATCTCGTTGCGCTGACCTGGACAATGAAAAATATTTATAATATACGTCCCGGCGAAGTTTATTGGGCAGCATCTGATATCGGCTGGGTAGTCGGGCATTCGTATATCGTGTACGGACCCCTGTTTTACGGATGTACCACCATCCTCTATGAAGGAAAATCTGTTGGTACTCCGGATGCAGGTGCATTCTGGCGGGTTATTGCGGAGCATGGTGTTTCTGTGCTTTTTTGTGCCCCTACGGCATTTCGTGCTATCCGGAAGGAGGATCCCGAAGGTGAGAAGATCCGGACCTATGATCTCAAAACGTTCCGGATGCTTTTTCTGGCAGGTGAACGGTGTGATCCTGACACCCTGATCTGGGCACAACAGCAACTGAAGATTCCGGTTATCGATCACTGGTGGCAGACAGAGACCGGGTGGGCTATTGGTGCGAACTGTGTCGGCCTTGAACTGCTTCCCGTGAAGCCCGGTTCATGTACAAGGCCGGTCCCGGGATTCGATATCCGTGTTCTTGATACCCAGGGAAAAGACGTTCCCACGGGAGAAACCGGAAATATTGTAGTCAGGCTGCCCCTTCCCCCGGGATGTTTCACCACGCTCTGGCAGAATGAGCTGGATTTTGTCAAGACCTATTTTTCAGCGTATCCCGGGTATTATCTTACGTCTGATGCCGGGTATATTGATACAGAGGGGTATCTCTGGAT
>DATMWO010000126.1:0-2250 GCA_035562475.1 Methanoregula sp. | reverse complement strand
TAGGAGTTCTGTCCGTTTGGATGCACTTATGAACGGACACCACGTCATAGTAAGACATATCACAAACGAATGCTTCGAAGGCAAGGTGGTAAACAATGCTTTGATAACCCAGCATCCGATTTTTCGATTTGCACACTGATGCTCAGATCAGGGTCTTCACCCGGGAACTATTACTCCCCGCCTTGCCATAATGGTCTGTTACTCTGATGTCCCGATCAAAACCCACTGCCCTCTGCCCATTGCCGGAGAATTCCCGCCCGGCAAATCAGGTTCATTTATTCTTTTAGATGTAACCGACTATCAGTCATGATCTGAACCTGTGGAAGAATCCTCGTTCCCAGTTCAAAAACCGGTACTGTTTTCTTTCCCAAGAGCAGTACACTGGATAGAATGAATCAGAGCACAAATCCGAATGAACAGATCACTTATTTCCCAATCGGTACCATCCGTTCCCCCTTCACCGAAATTTCCGGCATGCCGATCCAGCCAACTGGAGCAAGGGCTGTTCGGGGAACCGTAGAAATCTCCGAGAAATATGCTGCGGGGCTTGCTGATCTTGAAGGTTTCTCCCGGATCATCCTTATCTATGCGTTCCACAAGTGCGCCTCCTGCCAGCTCACCGTGACCCCTTTTTTGGACACAACAACCCACGGCATCTTTGCTACCCGTGCTCCCTGCCGTCCGAACGCGATAGGAATCTCGATTGTGCGGCTTGTTACCGTAAACGGCTGTGAGCTCATTATTGAGGACATTGATGTCATTGATGGGACACCACTTCTTGATCTCAAACCGTATGTACCGCTCTTTGACTGCTATCCGGATGAGAAGTCAGGTTGGCTTACCGGTTTTAAGGATACGGTCGTATTGAAGAAGTCCGACAGGCGTTTTTGTGAAAATCGTGAATGATCGGAGAGGATATTTTATTTTTCTCAATCAACGCCTGGATAGTTGTCGGATAAAAGTGTCCGGCACTTCGGTGAGTATCTAAAAAAATGAAAAATCAGTTTTTCTCCTTTCCTTTGCCTGGGTTGAAATGCTTATATATAACTGGTAACATGTAAGCATTGGTGAAAAACATGAAAATAAGTGCACGAAACCAGATCCCGGGAACCGTTAAAATGGTCAAGAAAGGCCCCGTGAGCACGGAGGTCGTTATCTCCATTGCAGGCGGCAATGAGGTTGTCTCATCCATTACCACTCATTCTGCAGAAAAAATGAATCTGCGGGAAGGATCGAAGGTCTACGCGATCATGAAGGCCTCAGAAGTGATGGTAGGGATTGATTAAATTTTTTTACTGAACCCTAATTAAACCGGGTCGAAAGCAGGGCATCCAGATATTCTGAGGGATAGGCTCCTTTATCCTGGTTGAACCATACCTCGATATGCTGTTCGCCGATAAGAGCGTGAATCTCAAGAAGGCCGTATTTATGTATGATCTGTACCGGGCCTGCTGCCGTATCCCGCACGTACAGGTCCTCGCTTCCCAAAAACGCCTGGACATCATCTTTGGCTACCGGGCGGGAAAGACGGTAAATACGACGCTGCCAGCCAGGATAGGGCGCAACGGGATCCTGGAATACGGGTCTCATTGTTGTATAATTTCTACGCTCATCACAATAATACGATCCACATGCACAGTTCCTGTATCGCTCCTGTGTTCCTGTCCTATTAAGGGGTCCCAGTATTGCGTCTGCCCCAGGATCATTGCCGCAACGGGATTTGGCAGTTTTTTCCCTGTTGTCAGAATTTTGGAAGAGAGGTTTATCGTAGAGCGCAAATATCGTGAAAAACTACAATTAGAAAGCTGTCAAACTGATTATCAGCAATCGGGAATTTCACAGGTATATTGCAGAGAATGAGGGTGTGAGCGGATGAGCACGGTCTGTCGATCAGCAGTGATCCTCGTAGGTGGAGAAGCTCGTCGTGCCAATGGGCAGGAGAAGTACTTCTTCGTTTATGAGGGCAGGACATTCATCGAACGACTCATCGGCACCCTTGAACAGGTCGTTGACGAAATCATACTCGTTGCAAAGGATCCCGAGCAGTGCAAACGGTTCGCCAATCTGGACGGCGTCCGCTGCATCACCGACATCCGGCAGGGTATCGGCCCGATTGGCGGGCTGCATGCCGGGGTGCGAGCAGCACACGGCGACACCCTGTTTGTCTCCGCGTGCGATATGCCATGTATCGATGTCGGGGTAGTTCGCTACCTTTTCGATACCTTGGGCGACGCTGATGCAGTGATACCC
>DATMWO010000125.1:0-3123 GCA_035562475.1 Methanoregula sp. | reverse complement strand
CGAAAAAACGGGCTTATAAAACTTCAGGCACTCGCTGCAGAGAGCATCAATGCAGCACTGACGACCGCTTCAAATTCTGCCGGTATCGACCGTGAAGATATTTACGAGGTAGTGGTTGCAGGTAATACCGTCATGACGCATATGCTGCTTGGTATTGATCCGGCGTATATCATCGCAGAACCGTATGTGCCGGTGGTCCAGCGGGCTCTATCCGTTGCAGCAAGCAGGATAGGTATTGCCGGTAACCAGAATTGCGGGCTCTTTGTCTTTCCGGCGGTCAGTGACTTCATCGGTGGCGATATTATCGCAGATATCCTGTCCTGTGGCATGAGTGAACGTGAAGAGATCTCCCTCTTGATTGATATCGGTACGAACTTCGAAATCGTTTTAGGAAACAAGGAATGGATGTTTTCCTGTGCCGGTGCCGCCGGACCTGCCCTTGAAGGAGGAGAAGTGCTCTTTGGGATGCGGGCAAATCCTGGTGCCATTGAAAAGATTTCGGTTGATCCAATCACCCTCAATCCGACGTACGCCACTATCAATAACATCAAACCACGGGGTATCACCGGTTCCGGGTTAATCGATCTTCTCGCAGAACTTATTACGGCATGCGTTATTGACCGGACCGGCCGGATAAATACCAGTATTGAAAACAAGCGCATCCGTACCGGGGCTCATTTCCCGGAGTTTGTTGTGGTCTGGGCCGGTGATACTGATATCGGGAAGGATATCGTGATCACGGAAAATGATATCAAAAACCTGATTATGAGCAAAGCTTCGATTCACGCAGCCTGTGTAACGCTTATGAAAGAAGCTGGTGTGACCCGGCATGACCTCTTTACTATCTATTTTGCCGGTGCTTTTGGTAATTACCTTGACAAGAAAAATGCCACGATTATCGGCCTTATCCCAGAGATCGAATTAGAGAGGATAAAAAATATTGGAAACGGTGCAGTGACTGGCGCAAATCTTGCGCTTATTAACCGGAGAGAGCGTAAAACACTCGATGAGATCGCCAAAAAAATTGCGTATATCGAACTGAACGCGGAACCTTCATTTATGGATGAGTACACCTCGAGTACATTTTTACCTCACACGGATCTCACCTTGTTCCCCATGGTCCAGAAACTCCTGGAAACCTGTCGGCTCAGGAAGAGGTAACTCCATGGCAAAGATGATCCCTTCTCCCAACTCGCTGGCAACCGGGGTAGGTGCACTTCCCCATACGGATCCTGTGGCAGCATGCAGTGATGTTCTTGAGATCTTCCCCCGGTTTCCTTATGTTCCTACTCTTCCTGATCGGGGTCAGCTGGAAAGTATTGTCTTTAATGACTCCGAGCAGCTGCCGGGAAGGATCATCAGGGATGACCGGCTTCTTTTTGACAGTACAACCGATCAGACAGAGGCTATGGAGCAGGTGTACATGGATTATGTTGAGGGCAATTATGCTCCCTATGGCCTTCATAAGGAATATGCATCGGGTTTCATCGAAATGATGACCCATACCTTGTCTGATGCAAAGGTACTGAAATGCCAGGTAACGGGGCCGGTCACCTTTGGTATGCAGGTGGTCGATGCAGACAAACGCCCGATTTACTATGATGCACAGCTTGCCGATGTGTTGTCGAAAATGATCGCACTCAAGGCACGATGGTGTGAACGGGAAATGCGACAAAAAACCGGTGTCACAGAAACCCTCGTTGTTTTGAACGAGCCATACCTTGCGTCACTGGGATCATCCGTGGTCCCGGTCGATAAAGAAACGGTACGAGCCGGCTGGGAAGACATTGCTGCACTGGTTGAAGGTGGGCTTGGGATCCACTGCTGCTCGAATACGGACTGGGAATTTGTGCTCGGGCTCAATCCTTCCGTTGTCTCGATCGATGCTTACGCAACAGCAAAGGAGTTTTTGCTGTACACTGATACTATTGTTGGCTATATGGAGAAGGGCGGGGTTGTGGCATGGGGGATTGTCCCGGCGGAATACAAAATCTTTACCGCCGAGAACCTCGACACCCTCTATCAAAAGTATCTTGCTATCAGGACCCGTCTTTGCTCTTGCATGCCGGAACACCTTTTTGACGCACAGTCTCTCATCACACCCAGCTGCGGGATACGCTTTGCTGACCGGAATGGTTCCCATGCCATCATGAAAACCGCAGCGGAGCTATCACGACGAATAAGGGATAAAGAAACCGGAGCATAACCCTGCTTCAGGACCAAACAGGATATAGTATGCAAAAACATCCCTTTACCATAGCCTTGTCAGGAAAAGGAGGAACCGGCAAGACCACAATCAGTTCACTGCTGATCCGTTCGCTTATTGATCTGGCGGAAACTCCTGTTCTTGCAGTTGATGCGGACCCGAATGCCAACCTGCATGAAGCGCTGGGAGTTCCTGTCCACGAAACCCTGGGGAGCATGCGGGAGGAAGCATTCACCCGTCATATTCCCCCGGGCATGAATCGCCACGACTATGTCAGGTTCCGGTTTCGCCAGGCGCTTGTCGAAGCAAAGGGGTTTGATCTTGTAGCAATGGGCCGACCGGAGGGGAGCGGCTGTTATTGTTTTGCCAATGACCTGCTCTCAGAATGTATGATTCAGCTTGAGCGCGATTACCGTTTTATCGTCATTGATACAGAGGCTGGCATGGAGCATATCAGCAGGGGAACGATCGGGAAACCGGATATGCTGCTCATCGTGAGTGATCCTGGTGCACGGGGACTGCGTACAATTGCCCGCATTAAGGAGATCGCAACGCAGCTTGGGCTTGAACCGGAACGAATTCAGATTGTTTTCAACCGTTTCAAATCAGGGACTGCACCAATTGATATTGGCAATGAAAAACCCCTCGCCATAATTCCTGATGACCCCTCCGTCGAAGCTGCGGATCTTGCTGCCACACCGGTGTCACAGATCCCGGTTGACAGTCCTGCCCGGGTTGCTGTGCTGAATCTTGCGAGGAAAATCCAGAATCGTGCACACGGAAGAGACGAAAATCCAGAATAATTTGTGGGTAAAGTGTTATTTTTGCCCCTGATTTTTCATAAAATCTTCAAAAAAAAATACTCCACCAATCGATAGGTATCACGCTCCCGGGGGCTTTTGCAAAGCCTCCCCCAC
>DATMWO010000124.1:0-8992 GCA_035562475.1 Methanoregula sp. | reverse complement strand
GTCAAACACCGATCACAACCAGAAGGGGCCTCCTTTGATTTTGAAATCGTTGAAGACGGGATACGGGTGCGAGAGTAATCATACGATTTTTCCCTGGTTAAAAAGGGTAGCAATTATTTCGAATTTTTTTTAGCCCACATTATTTTCATTCGGCTCATATTCCGGGAAATTTCTCCACCTTGATGTCACTGGGTTGTATCTGCCAGAAAAAGGAATGGTATATTGAGGGGTCAGTATGAGATCTTTCCGGAAAAAACCGTTGTCGCCGGCCCTTCCATTTTTGCACCATCTTTGAGATAGATGGTAAGGGGACCTCCCCGTGTTTCAACTTTTACGGTATCCCCAGTATATCCAAGTTTGTACATAACTGCAGCAGATGCAGTGGCGCCAGTACCGCATGAGAACGTCTCTTCCTCAACACCGCGCTCGAACGTGCGGATCCTGATACTGTCAGATCCTGTTCTTTCTACAAAATTCACGTTTGCCCCTTTTTCAAATGTTGCATGGTGTCGGATTGCCGGAGCCACTTCTTCAACATCGATTGCATCGATGGCGTCAACGATAATAACTGCATGAGGAACACCAGTATTTACCGCGTGAACATCGAACTCCCCTATTCTCTCCTTATATTCGCCCTCACCAATTGCCGGAATATCTTTCCGGTCAAATTTCGGTGTTGTCATGGTAATCGTTGCAGAAAATTCGTCCTCCTGATACCCTATGGCGACGCCAATCTCACCTGCAGGAGTTTCCACGGTACAAAATTCCTTTACATATCCGGCATCAAATGCATATTTGGCAAGGCAGCGGATGCCGTTCCCGCACATTTCCGCTTCGCTCTCATCCGGCTGGAGAATACGCATTCTGAGCGTGCTTTTTTCAGATTTTGAGAGATAGATAACCCCATCTGCCCCGATCCCGAAACGGCGGTCACAATAAATTGCCGCAAACTGCCCTTTCATATCATCCGGTATGACGATTTTCTCATGCTCATCGATCAATACAAAATCATTACCGTTCCCGTGAAGTTTGGTAAATGGTATTTCCATGGATATCTCCCTCAAATGTTGTCCACACTATCTGAAACATCGTTCATAACTCATTCCTCATTTCTGGTATTCATCTCAAAGGTTTTATGGAATTCTTCGATGCCCCATCCAAGGTACTCTCGTATGATGATATAGGCCATCTGCGGCGGAATAGCACCTGCCTCCGTTACAATAAGATCGATATACTCCGCCGGCGTCACATCAAACGCTGGATTACGTACAGTAACCTGCGGAAGTGTACGGGCTATTTCATCTGTGAGAATCTCATTTCCCGCACGCTCCTCTATCGTGATGAGCTCTCCGATAATTGTGCGGGGTGCAAACTTGTACGTCTCTGCTGCGACAAGGACATTAACCCGCGCTTCATGAGCGGTATGGGCAACCTGTGAAGTGCCGATTTTATTCACCACTGCGCCATTAACCGTTACAGCATCGGCTCCAACGATAACAAGATCAACTTCAGGGATGAACGAGCGCACAGCAGAGTCAACAATGAAGTTGGTTTTAATACCGGCATCATTGAGGGTCCTGATGGTAACATATCCCTGGTTTCGCGGGCGTACTTCTGTTGCAAAGACTTCAATCTCTTTGCCGCTCCGGTGCGCTTCAATAATGCACCCAAGCGCAGCTTCAGAATTGCAATGCGTGAGAAGTGTGTCCCCGTCGCGAATATGGCGTGCACCATACTGTGAGATTTTTTCCACTGCGTGCCGGGATGAGTGAATGAACTGCTCTGCGCGACTGATGACTCCGTTCCGCGCCTCTTCAAGGGTAACCGCCTGCTCAAGCCCGGACATAACAATGTGTACAGCATTTGGAAGGGAAACCGCAGTCGGGCGCGTTGCGATCAGGATTTGTGCGGCAGCATCCATCTCATGCTGGAAAAACCTGAGATCATCATTACGGACTTCCGTAGCGTGACGCCGGAGTGCTTCAGCAGCCTCACGCGCAATTCTCCCGGCACCCCTGATCTCCATGCTCTTTATCTTCTCTGCGGTTTCAGTTACGAACATCAGCTTCATTGATTCAATGTTCAGAAAAGTACATAGAGTTTATCACCGGGTATCACCATGTCCATAGCGGTTGTTTTTGACAGTGCAGGAACGCTCCTGAACACGTACCGGGTTGCAAAGGAGATTTGCAACAAAAAACTCCTGCCCGGTATCGAAACCACGACACTTACGTTCAGTTCGCCTGATCGCGTTCTCGTCGTTCTTCCCGTGCACTCAAAGGATATCATAAAAACACCTGGTGAAATGCTGCTTTCTGCCTATCTCGTACAACATAACATCGGATTCGGTGTCAGCTGTACCAGAAAAATTGTTACTGCAGAAGAAATCGGGGATGTACTCTATACCGATTGCCGGGTACGGGTGAGTGATCTTCAGGAATGCATCCGCAATGTGTGGACGGTCTGTAAAGAAGAATCCATCGTTACTTTGAACAGCGGTGCGATTGTCAACATGGCAGACAAGCTGATTGAATTTGCCATTACGGCAGGGGGCTGGCCATTTGACGGTGCAAAAGAAACAATTACTGCGCTTCACCGTATGGGAGTGCCGACCTTCATCGCATCCGGGGACCGGGTAACAAAACTGGAAAAAATGGCAGATCATCTTGGTATTCCCCGCGACAGAGTGTATGGCGTAGCAACACCGACTGTTAAAGCACAGATTGTCAACGACCTGCGACAGGAATATGACAAAGTGCTGATGGTCGGGGATGGGATCAATGACCTTTGTGCTATGCAGAATGCTGATATTGCAATACTTACTATCCAGCAGGCTGGTGACCGGCCGGAAGAGCTCTACAAGGAAGCTGATTATGTGGTAAAAAACGTGAGTGAAGTTGTTACCATCGTACAAAAGTCGCTCGCATCAACAGAACGTTTCGATCGTGACGACTGTGATGTATCATATAAAAAGTAATATGTCACAAGTATCACATTAGGTATAAGGGTATTATGAAGGCTCCACTGATCACGGTAGAAAACCTCTGCATGGATTTTGACAGCACGAGGGTCCTCAAGAACATTTCTTTTGAGATTGCCGAAGGGGAGATCCTGGGAATTATTGGAAGGAGTGGCGCAGGTAAGACAGTACTTATGCACCTCGTTCGGGGCGTTGAACAACCCCCGACCAGCGGAAAGGTAATATACCATGTTGCAGCGTGTAACGGATGCAATTACATGGATGTAGGGAGTTCTGCCGGGAAAAACTGCCCTCATTGCGATGGTATACTCTCTGCACTCAATGTAGATCTCTGGAGTGAGGGGGACGAAGCGCTGAAACGCCGGTTGATGCGGCGTACCGCAATTATGTTCCAGCGTACCTTTGCATTGTATGGTGATGACCGTGTAATCGAAAATGTGCTCCACGCTCTCGATGATATTGATTACCCCCAGGAGAAGGCCATCAACCGTGCTGCTGACCTTATCGACCAGGTAAAACTGTCCCACAGGATGATGCATATCGCGCGTGACCTTTCTGGAGGAGAGAAACAGCGTGTAGTCCTCGCACGTCAGCTTGCAAAGGAACCTTTCATGCTCTTTGCTGATGAACCGACCGGCACTCTCGATCCTGGCACTGCTCGAATAGTTCATTCAATGCTTATCGAAGCGGCCAAAACAAACAATATGGGAATGGTTGTCACCTCCCACTTTTCCCAGGTTATTGAAGATGTGGCACATCGTGCAATCCTCCTGGTGGATGGAGGGATTGCCAAAATTGGGACTCCAAGGGAAGTCATAGCGGAATTCATGAAAGGGTATGATGACTCTGAAAAATTTGAAGAATCCGAGTTGGGGGAAAAAGTGGTTGTTGCACGTGACCTGTTTAAACGCTACATTTCAGTTGATCGTGGTGTCGTAAGGGCAGTAAACGGGGTTACCTTCGAGGTTTATACCAAAGAGATCTTCGGGATCATCGGAAAGAGTGGGGCGGGAAAGACTACCCTTTCAGGGATTATTGCCGGTCTTGTCGAACCAACAAGCGGGGAGATGAATATCCGGATTGGCGAAGAATGGATAGACATGACCAAACCCGGGATTGAACAGCGGGGGAGGGCAACGGGATATATCGGACTCCTTCACCAGGAATATGACCTCTTTCCTCATCGCACGGTCCTTGACAACCTTACCGATGCGATCGGTCTGGAATTTCCAAAAGAACTCGCGATGCGAAAAGCTCTCGTAACGCTCAAGATGGCGGGGTTCTCTGATGAAAAGAGCAGGGAGATCCTTGAACGGATGCCGGCGCAGCTCTCAGAGGGGGAGCGGCACCGTGTGGCACTCGCTCAGGTCCTCATCCGTGAGCCGCGAATCGTGATTCTGGATGAACCGACCGGAACAATGGATCCCATTACAAAGATTGATGTAAAGCATTCAATCATGCACTCCCGTGAGGAGATGGAAGAGACTTTTATTGTCGTTTCGCATGATATGGAGTTCGTACGGGATGTCTGTGACCGGCTCGCACTTATGCGTGGCGGCAAGATCGTGCAGATTGGTAAGACTGCTGACGTGCTTGCGATCCTTACTGAAGAAGAGCGCAAGCTGATGAGTCAACCTGCAGCATGACGAGTGGAATGGTTGCCATCCACCTCGATGGAGAGAGGATGGAGGTCAGAGAGGGAAGCAAGCTCGGTTCTGTCATTCCCCACCATCCACATGAATGTAGTGTAGCAATTATTCGCCCGTCAACGCAGGAGCAGGCAAAGACAGGTACTCTTGCGCTCAGCACCACAGCAGGGGAGGTCGCGATTGAGATTGCTGGGGGTGGGAACGAGGTTTTCCTTAACTCTCCTGAAATTGTGCAAAAACTCACTCTTCACTGGGGTGATCGTTACGCGACGGCGTTTGGGCCTTTTCCCTCACCGGTTCACCCGGTGCGTAAACCCCACCTCTACGAACGAGGTGATGTGATTCTCGGCTGCGGGGGTTATGAGCCGGCTCGGTCCTACATGATTTTCTCAAAGTCCCGTCATTCTGCAGATCATGGGGCTGATGAAAGCGGCGGGGTCTTTGCAAAAGTTGTAAGCGGCAGGGGGATACTCGACCGCTGGACAACTGGGGACCGCATCACGAAAATCGAGCCGATCATCAGCTGGGCGGACACAAGCCGTTCCTTCACTACAAATGACATGAGCCTGGTTATTGAAGGTGGTATGCAGATCGTTACCAGGGTAAATGTGGTTGCCCAGGGATATACACCTGAACGGATAACGACAGAGGCGTCCGGCAGTGTCGAACACCTGCTACTTGCACTCCGATCAGGAAAATTTTCTGCCAGCCGGGTGACGAGCACCCATATCCTTGATTCCCGGCTCGCAGGTACTGAAGATATCGAACCAGAATTCCGGCACCCCCGCAGGGAGGGGACGGTTACCGTACGAACCAGAGGGCAACTTGCCGGAGGTATCTATATTTACCGGAATGATGTCCCCAGCAGTCCCGTTCACGATGTTGTCGGCCAGATTGTACATGGCATCGAACTGGTAAAACTGGCTAAAGAACACGATATCTTCACCATCGGTGTTCTGCCACAACGGATTGATCTTCTCGGACTCTCCCTCACTGAGGCAAAGGAGATCGCAGCCGCAGAGAAAATTTCACTGAACGTTGATAAAGAAGAGGGGGAGAGGATTGTTGTCTCGCAGGATCCAGGCAATACCCTGGATGTCCTCAAAGAACGGATTGTTACGGTAACGACGGCTCCCCTGGAAAAAGTAATAGATATTGAGCTGGATGACGAAAAAGCACCAGTCAGCTGCGACATTTTCCGCCGAATTACAGGTCTTAAGCAACACGATGCCGGAATGATACCGGTCTTTTTTAAATTTGATGACGTAATTTTGTTCAGATCTGTCATTCCGGCAGGGACCAAGATCAATCCTGAGAACACGCCTAAGGACGAAGTTCCTGGAGCCGCACTTGCAATTACCAATGATTCCCGCAAAGCTTCCGGATTCGTAGGCGTGCGCTTGTCAGCAAATAAAGAGTTCGGTCCCACATCCGAGCCTTTTGAAGGTACGAATATTCTTGGGCGTGTTATCGATACGGAAAAACTGAAAAAAGTAAAGGAGAAGGAGAATATGTATATCAGGGTGGTAAAGCGGTGACCGCATATACCCCGACCCATATAGGTACGGTAACCAGGTACGTTGTGGTAGAATCGTTCGATATTACACCGGCTGATCTTGCACTCCGTGCCTATGAGATCTCACAGGGTGTGATGATCAAGGAAACCTGTTTTGGGATTGTCATTAATGGTAATGACGGGGAGGTCGATCGCGTCATTGCTGGACTCCGGAAGCTTGATCCTGATCATATATTTGTCAAAGACCGCGGATTTCCTCCAGGGGATCCCCGCCGCTGCAGAGCGAATCTCGGCGGTGCACGGCCTGGATACAATGGAATGGAGCACGAGATGACGATACTTCCCTATGTCTCACACGGACTTGAAGAACTCAAAAAACACGATGAAATGACCATTCCTCTTCCGGAAAATCCTCGGGAACACCCGCTGCTTGACATCTACAAACTCAAGAAACTGATCGATGCACAGGAGTCCTGAAATGGTAAAAGTATTCATCTACCCTGCAACCAGCCTTATCCTCTCTGACATGGTGGCACGATTCGGGCACACCCCACTGTCATCTGCAACAGCTATTCGTGAACGTGTCCAGACTGCAGGACTCGAATCCCCCCCACTCCAGATCACTCCTGAAGAGCCGAAAAAAGGACTGAAGTGGGCAGCAGTCGAAGTGCCGGCCGGTGTCCGAGGCCGAATGTCTCTCTACGGGCCTATGATCGGGGAATGTGAAGCGGCCATCATCATCAACGACGCAGATCTCGCTTTCGGGTGCATGGGTTGTGCCCGCACCAATGAGCTGGTTAAGTTCCTCCTTCATCAGAAAGAGATCCCTAAACTCGAGTTGTTCTATCCAAAAAATGAGGAGGACGGCGTGAAATTCGTGGCTTCCATCAAACGATTCCTCTTAGAACTGGGGGGTTCGAAATGACACTCCCTGTACGCATTGCACAACTGTCCTGCGGGCCGGAATATTCCGGGATCCAGCACGAGATCGATACCGCGGCACGAGATGTGGGGGGCGAGATTTTTTACCCGGATGTCGCTCTCAAAGACATACGCCGGGATTTTGATATGTTCGGGCTGGATGTAAGAAGCCCGGACCTGAAACTCGCCATTGCCAGAGCTATGGCACTCGTGGAGGGGCGGGTGGATGCAGACGCTGTCTTCATTGCCACCTGCTTCCGCTGTGCAGAGGCGGCGATTGTTCGTAACGAGCTCCGGCGTTACATCAATGAGCATTCAAAACTTCCGGTTGTCAGCTACTCATTTACTGAACGGACGACTGCGGGAACGCTCCTCACCAGAATGGAGGCGCTTACAACCATTGCCCGGCGTCGCGCACTGCTCGCCCGTGAAACCCAGCAGGGTATAACACTGGGGCTTGACTCGGGTTCCGCAACTACAAAAGCGGTTGTGATGAAGGACAACAAGATTATCGGCACAGGCTGGCAGCCAACCACAGAAGTTTTAAAAAGCGCTCAGGAAGTGATTGCCCATGCCCTTTCAGAAGCGGGAATCACGAGGGATGAGGTGCAGGCAGTCGGAACTACGGGATACGGCCGATTCCTTGTGGGGAAAGAGATCCAAGCGGACCTGATACAGGAAGAACTGACCGTAAACTCGAAGGGGGCTGTCTATCTTGCCAACCGGCAGCATGGGCCTGCAACTGTTATTGATATAGGTGGGATGGACAACAAGGCAATTTCGGTAATGGATGGAATTCCAGGAGTCTTCACGATGGGGGGGATCTGCGCCGGGGCAAGTGGCAGGTTCCTTGAGATGACGGCAAAGCGGCTCGGCGTTGATATTACCGAGCTGGGTCCGCTTTCCATGAAAGGATTCGGAGGACGTGTGCCGATGAACAGTTACTGCATCGTTTTCGGGACGCAGAGCCTGGTCAATGCACTCGCAGCAGGCAGCACCCGCGAGGATGTGGCTGCAGCTGCGTGTCATAGTGTTGCCGAACAGGTATTTGAACAGCAGCTGCAGGAAGTTGATATTAAGGAGCCCGTTATCATGGTCGGGGGCACATCACTCATTGAGGGGCTCGTATTTGCGATGGGTGAACTGCTCCAGACGAAGATCGTCGTACCTCCCTATTCGCAGTATATTGGTGCGGTTGGGTCGGCATTGCTTGTATCAGGATTTATAAAGGACGATTAGATGCCCGCCATTGAGTACTTTGAAGTGGAATGCCCCGAACCGGTGGGTGCTGAGTACTACAGGCAGATAACAAACGACGTCCTGTTGGACCACAACCTCCTGAGAGTTATCCATAAGCTTCATGTCTATATCGATCCGAAAGTGCCGCTCTTTGTTGCAGTAGGAATATTGAAAAAGATCACAACCCAAGTCCGGGTGGGGGATTTTGCCAATGTGAATCCCCTGGAAGGCAAAATCACCCTCGTTATTTCAGATGAATCCTACCTTGCACCCATGCTCAGGATTTTCTGGCAGAAATTCGGTAAAGACCATGTGGACCAGCCAGATCGTTTCACTGTGATCCTGTATGATGTCAAGGCAGACCTCAAAGAGATCGAAGAGATTATTGTTGCCGATCCGAGCGAGTCGCTCTATAAGGATCTCATCTATGCATTTCGGTGTATTGCACCGGAAGGATTCCGCCTGCGCAGCGAGAAATTCAACAAAGAAAAATTCTCTTTTGTGGCGAGTGAAAACACGTTAAATGAAAAAATCGATGAAATCGTAAGGGATAAGTTTGCACGAATGGGGGAGGTTCCATGACACTTGTCCCGATTACCTACAAGGGAGGTATCTACCAACATGATATTATCGTGGATCTGATTGAGGATCTCGGCGGGTATATAATCCAAAAACATGTAATCGCAG
>DATMWO010000123.1:0-4676 GCA_035562475.1 Methanoregula sp. | reverse complement strand
CCTGGGGGCTTTTTACAAAGACTCCACCCCCACCGCTATGGTGAACCCCCTGTTGCGAGAGACCCGAATGCAGGAGCCATCACCACGAAAAAGAATGCCTGGAAATCATAGTCACGTTTTTCATTCCAGTTTTCGTCACGTAATTTTTTCGAAAATGTCGTCGTAAGAATAAAAAAATTCAGGGGCTGGATTGCTTACATTACCCTTTTTTTAATTAATGACATTCCCGGGGTTTCACCCTGCCTCAGGGGCGTCCCCTTTGCGAGAGCGTTGTATTACCCAATCCACAAATTATCTGAAATTCTTGATCATCGGGTTATCGTATTTCGTGTAAAAACCGTTACCACAAATTCAATTTTCTGTGTTTGTTCGCTCTTCTGTTTCTCAAAACAAATTTTCTTGTCGCTCAGAACAACTTCACCTCAATGATCCCCGGAAATACGATAACTTCCGGACAAGGGATAGAACACTATCCTGGAGCGCAGAGGGCGGTTTGGGGGGACAGGCACTGTCCCCTCCTGTAGAGGGAATGGCCGAATCCGTAAAATTAAAAAAAATCCGGAAATCAGATGTACCGGGCCTTCTTTGAAAGTTTCCGCGGGGTATACAGGGGCCTGAACGGCTTACCCGCAGTATCTTTGTGCACTGCTTCAATCAGTGTTTCAAGAGTGAGCTGCTCCTTGAAGGGTTTGTTGGGCTGCGACTTCCTGCGGATGGTAACCGTTAATTTCCCACTTGCGACCTCTTCATCTCCAATAACGATCACAAACGGAATCCAGTCCATCCCGGCTTCGCGGACTTTTTTACCAACACTCTCTTCCCGGTCGTCAACATCGCAGCGGATTTGTGCGGCATTGATCGCGGTGCAGATCTCACCTGCATAGGCACCATGACGCTCGGCAACCGGTACCACACGGACCTGAACCGGTGAAAGCCACGTGGGGAGTGCAGGAACCGGTTGCGTGGAGATGTTTTCGAGAATGGCACAGATCACACGCTCAACGCTGCCAGTCGGGGAGCAGTGGAGGATCGGGGGGTGCACGACCGTGCCATCCTCCTTATGGTATTTGATGTTGAACCGGGTTGAACTCTCGACATCGATCTGGACAGTGGGGTTTTCGATCGGGCGCATCTGCCCGTCAATGGCTGCAAGGTCGATCTTGGCAACCCAGTAGTGAACACGGTCTGACAGGATCTCGATAAGCATCGGGCAGTCTGATTCCTTAACGATCTTCCTGACCCAGGCTTCGTTCTCGGCGTAGAAGTCCTTTGTGCACCGGAATGCAGCGACGAGTTTTGTTTCAAAGTCTTTGCCCGTCTGCCATCCCATGGCAAGCTGCTCTTCAAAGCATTGCAGTGCTTCGGGCATATCCGTGCAGAGCGAGTGCATATCAGGCATGGTGAATGCCCTGAGGCGCTTGAGGCCGATCACTTCACCCTTCTGTTCGTGGCGGAAGGAGTAGGTGGAGAGCTCGTACATCTTCATCGGGAGGTTGTGGGGCGAGATGTGCATGTCCCGCATGATGGAAAACATCCCGAAACAGGCGGCAAAGCGCAGCATCATGTTCCGGTTGTTTGACTTGAAGCGGTACTGCCGCTCACCGAACTTTTCTGCATGTTCATAGATTGCCCGGTCGCCAAGGTCGTACATGACGGGGGTCTCAACAGGTGTGCCACCATAGTCAAGAACCAGGCGCAGCACATAGTCCGCAAGGAGGTCACGGATAATTTTACCTTTCGGCATCCAGCGCAGGCAGCCGACATCACTCGCCGGCTCATAGTCCACCAGCTCCTTTGAGCGCATCAGTCCGACATGAGCAGGTTCCCCGCCGGTCGGTACCGCGACACCAAGTTCCTTTTTTACAAGACAGCCGAACGGTGTATCGTCAAGGTACTCCCGGTAGTCGTGGGATGTGCCGTCCGGGGTCATCACGAACCAGTCGTGGGTGACCTCAGATTTCTCCTTTTTCACCGTCCCCTCTTCACCGGGCACAATGGTCTTTGAGAGTTCTGAGAGAGGGTGACCCTTGCAGGAGAGCTTAAAGGATTTGTACCAGCCGAACGGCGCCCGTTTGACGGTAAATCCTTCTTTCTCAAGGCCTTCCTTGAGTGCGATCAGGGTGGCGATTGCAGTTTCCGGTGAAGCGAGATCACTGGAAAGGTGGGCATACGGGTAGACCACGATCTTGTCGACATGCACCTGGGCTGCAGTCTTTTTTACCTCCTCGATCGCCTGAAGGATAACCCCTCCAAGGTCTTCCTCGTCAACCGATTCCACGGCACAGAAAACCGTAAGTGCTTCAGTCTCTTTATCGGAGAGAACTGAGCACTCCTCTGCCATCTTTGTCTGCTTTTTTGCTTCGTATTCGATGTAATCTGAATGAATGAGAAGAAGTCGCATTAATTCATCTCCGGTAAGGTGAGATCATCCGTATAAAATGAGCGTTGATTGTATTTAGTGTTAATAGTTTTTTTAAAATACGACTTTTGAAGGATTTCTTTGTATCAGGAGATGAAATACACAACACAGATGCGATGCTGCCGGGAACCCCTCCTGTCCCCCATACCATCCCGGTGTCCAGGAACAATAATGATAGAATTCTCTTCCGGAAGGATGAACAGACACCCCTACGTTCCTTTTTGTCCGGAAATTTTTTTATACATGCTCTCTGGCAGGTAAAACCTGATCCAGGATGTTCCTTCGACAGATGTCCGAATGAGCATTGCAGCAATTAACACCAGAATTCCAATGATGAGTACTTCGGTATTTGCAACCCAAAAAAAATCTCTGAAATAATTTTCCTCGGATATAATATTTGGGAGAATACCGATACCCAGGTTTTCCGTGATAAATGGCCAGAGATACATGTACCCGACTTTGTACACTAAGGCATCTTCGAACAAGTGTGTACCGAACCCGATAGTGGCAAAAAAGAGTGAGTCAATAAACCGGATACCAAACGGGTGGAGTAAAAATGCCACGAGTATCGCAAAAATAACCATCATGGCAACCGTGTGGAAGGTTCCATGGTGAATCGGTTGTCCGTCAAAGAGCACGATAAAGCCCAGTTTGTTCAGGGCGCTTTTTGCGATTATATCAAAATCCGGAATCCACGCACACAGAATGATAATCCATGAATGATCCCTACCGGTATATCGGTAATAGAGCATACCGACGATAATTGCAATTGCAGTTGAGTAAATGATATGCTCTGATATCACGATAGCAGGAATGGGTCAGGAATAGTATTGTATGTTTGTCTTTCGACACACGATTTCAGGTACTTCATACTGCTCCATCAACCGCAAAACAGAAAGGTCCACTCTGGAGAAGTGTTCAAAAAGAATCTTGAACGTTCACGGGAGTTTTATTCCCGTCGTTTCAGTTCCCCCCAAGCGATACCACCTGAGAAGGTAATTCAGCACTATCGCACAGCGCAGGAGTGGTCAGGGGAACAGGATTAGGTCCCTTCTTCTGTACTATCTGTGGTTTTTATAGTCTGACAGGAATTCTCCCGAGCCGAATCATCGTTTTTTATTCGCGTGATAGCGCGACAACGTTGCCTGACGCTGATCGAGATACTTTGCATCACCTTTTTTATAATAAGGGTTTTCAGCCCGTTCGGTTGTGTAAAAAACCAGCTGACCGATCGGCATGCCGGCATAGACTTTTACCGGGCGTGCGTTGACGTTTGCCATTTCGAGCGTAATCGTACCCCTGAATCCTGCATCAATCCAGCCACCGGTCTGGTGGAGCGTGACCCCAAGCCGTGCAATGCTCGATTTGCCCTCAATAGTGGCAACGATATTATCAGGAAGCTCGATGCACTCCAGGGTCTCTGCAAGGATAAACTGCCCCGGGTTAAGGATGAACGTATCTGCATGCACTTCGCCTACCCCGGAAGAAACACTGGCCGGGTTATAGGGATCGATAACCTCGCTGCTGTGTTCGTACCACACGAAATGGTTACCGAGCCGTATGTCAAGAGAGTTAGGTTGCACCAGCTTCGGGTCGTAGGGTTCAATCTTTATGTAGCCCCGAGCTATGCGATCCAGGAGCTGCCAGTCCACGAGAATCATTGGCATACCTATGGGTGCTGATGGTTCTTTAGGACTTCGACTTCCCTGTTCCAGGAGTTAGTATTTGTTTCCTGCAGGTAAAACACAAATTCCCCCGTATATTTTACCTCAGGATGTACTCCACGGTCAGACTGTCGTTCTGCAAGGATATATCCAGAGGGGGAAAAAGATACTCCAACATCGGTTATTGTGACTGGATTTGAGGATATTACGGGGTTGTCCGGATAGGGGTATCATATTTTTCACGGCTCATAATACCTGCCCCGGTCAGAGCGAGGAGACCTGTCATCAGATCGTTTACCTGAGTATTGAATGGTAGAGTGAACGTACCTGTCAGATCCGTAAATCCCGCGGCAACCAGATACAATCCTGCACCTGCCAGTACCACAACAAAAAAAGTATAAGCACCGCTTTTCATGCGATTAGACAGGGAAAGCAGAGGAATTTCCGTCATCCATTGATACGATTTTACCAGGATCACCAGAGTACCAGCCATAAATATCCATTCTGCAGGGTTGGTAATTTCCAGCCAGAAGTAGGTAAGTAAATAGTCGGGAACCATAGAGCCCTGGAATGGTCCCAGCAGGGGATAATAC
>DATMWO010000122.1:0-5665 GCA_035562475.1 Methanoregula sp. | reverse complement strand
ATCCGACACTTATCCGGAGATCGCTCATCATCGTGATGGGGATTGTTGTGTCCTTGTATCTCCTTTTGAATATCTCGCTCATCGGTAGTGTGGGAGCAGAAGCACTCGCTGCGTCCCCTGCACCCGTTGCCACTGCAGCCGGTATCCTTTTTGACAATTCAGGCGCTTTTGTTGCATGTGTCGGGATCCTGGCAATGCTTTCGGCAATAAACGCCTATATTATCGGAACTTCACGGATACTCCAGTCCCTGTCCGCACAGTTTTCAGTGCCTAAGATCAGGGATTTAAACCTTCGTGGCACTCCGGTGTATGCACTCGTTACAGGAAGCACAATCAGTGCAGCGCTCCTGCTCTTTTCCAACCATTTTGACCAGCTCGCGACAATTTCAGTGATCACAACGCTTATCCCCTACATCTTTTTCTGTCTGGCCTCATGGGTGCTGGTAACCGATATCAAAGCCCGTCTGGTTTCTGCCGCTGGAGCAATCTCAACGGCTTCGATCCTCGTTATTTACTTTATCGTTTAGAGATTGTAACCTCGGGCAATTGAAAAACCGACCCCTGATCCCGCAATTTTATCCGCAATCAGAGCCTACATCATAATTCAGACTATGCAGGAGATTCTTTCCGAAATCATCTATGCTTTTGCTGCCCTGTTCATCATCCTTGACCCCCTTCTGTCCGTGCCTATCTTTGCGGCAATGACCAAAGGCCAGACCCCGGCAGAAATCCATAAACAGGCGTTCATCGCAGTAGCAGTTGCAGGAGGGCTGATGTACCTCTTCTTAATTTTCAATAAGATGATCTTTGAAATCTTCAGGCTCAATATGGCAAGCTTCCAGATCGCCGGGGGTATTCTTCTTTTCCTTCTCGGTATTCAGGAAGCACTTGGTATCGAGATCGGTCATTGTAAAGAGCATTCCAAAACAGCTGCGGGGGTGGTCATCGGAACACCACTTCTGTGCGGACCGGGGGCCATTACCACGGTAATGCTTCTTTCAAAAGATTATGGCCTTCTTGTCCCGTTTATTGCTATCACCCTTTCCCTCATCGCAACATGGCTCGTTCTCTACTATTCGGAGAATATCCAGCGCATATTAGGAGATGTTGTAACCGATATTATGGGAAAAGTTCTTGGAATGCTGGTGGCGGCGATTGCGGTTAATATTATTGCATCAGGTATCATGGCGTATATTGCAGCAGTGTAACATTTTTTTAGGTATCAAATTTTTGTGCCAGACAACAGCACAGGAATGAAAAAGGAGATAGTGCATTTCCGCTCAACCGTTGTGGTGAGATTTGAAAGGACCAACTTTTTTTTAATGAGGAGTGCTTAATCGCGCCAACAGGTTGTCTGCATCATTTTTTTTATGAATCACGTTTCAGAGAATAAACCTCAACCATGTGATGGGGATGATAGCGCATTTTTGCTTCACGGAGCCCGGGTATGCCAAGATCGCTTTCCCGGTTAAGGAAGGGGTATTTTTTCGACAGAAAGGTTGCAGTTTCGGTATTGATCACTTTATAGATCCCTTCGCAATCAGGCAGACCTTTTTCAAAATGTACCAATGCAGTATCCGCATTGAAGTGTTCAAACAGGGCCATTGCACCGATTTTTGAAAAGACCCGTATGATCATTCCCTTAATCGCCAGTTCATCAAAGTGATCAATAGCAAAAAAAACCGCTTCCTTTTCATGTGCGAGAACCTTATCGTTTTCACACCCTTTCCATTCACACCATTCGATCAGGAAGCGTTTTACCTCCTCCCAGTTATCCCGGGTAATCTGCTCAACCGAGCTGGTGCAGTTGCGACGGAACTTGCTTATCTGGCGACGGATAGTCAGATAATTCTTACCGGGAAGGTCTGCAAGATCTGCAGATCGGTACACGTATTCAAAATGATTACGGTCAGGAAGGAGGTTTATACCAGGACAGATTTCCCGCATCCAGCTGGCGGTATCAGGATCTATCAGCACGATTGGTTCATTATCGCTTATATCCGAGGCCAGCTGTATCAGCGATCGGAGGAGGGCGGGATCCCGTGGACCAATCGGAGGACGGAACCGGGTGACACCATCAATAGTGCTTGCGATGATGAGATTTTTTTGTACATAGGCATACTGATAGTGTGCGTAATGGTTCCAGCAGACCATATTCGTGAATGTGTTGTCACTATGTGTCTGCGGATATTGTGCATAGTGCCGCTCAAAAAAAGCCCGATCCGAAAGGGCAACAGGTTTGAAATTTTCCTGGGTAAGTATCACTTAATCACTCCGGAATTTCAGCGGAACATGTCCTTCCATGGGGTGAAATCCGAAGGGCAGGTAAAATTTTTCAGTGTCTGGTTCTGCTATAATGCCAATCCAGACAATTCCCCTTTGAACGCATTTTTTTACTAATGTTGAAATGATCCGGGCTCCGATCCCGGTTTTGCGGTATTCCGGAAGCACAACAAGATCCTGAATATATCCATCGGAAACCCCATCAGATATGACTCTTCCCATTCCTACAGCATGACCGGTTTTCCTGTCAACCGCAACGACAAACAGGAAACTACCCCGGATCAGACGGGGTAGCTCCCTTTGATTGTACTCTTCCTTCCACCAGCCGCCAGCACGGTACAGGTTTACGATATCCACCTCATCCCAGGTCTGGACAAGCTGGATTGCAATATCATCTCCCACAATAGTCACGTTCCCTGATACAGGTTAAAGAATTTTCGCTTCCTGATCCCGGGTAAAAAAAAAGACGCAATTCCGCCAGGTTGTGATATCCTGTTGAAGGGAGAGTAAAAAAATTACCGGGTTTCATGAGAATTGAGCTGCACGATTGCCGTATCAACAATTGAGCCGAGTCCTTCGACACTCCAGTGCCCGGAGTTCAGGATAATCTGATATATTGAGAGGTCGCTGATGTCAATATTATAATACGTGCGATACCTGCCCGCTTCGCACTTTTCCCGCTCAATGGTGATCCGTTCTGCAGTTGTATCATCCGCTATCTGATCCCGGAAGACAATCCGTTTTACCCTGCAGCCAATCGGGGCAAAGAGCCAGATCCTGATATCCGCATCCCTGACCATCCAGCCGGAAAGCCGGCCTTCAACGATGATATTGTCCCGCTGCTCTGCGATCTCTTTTTGCCGGGCATCAATCATGGTATCAAAAGCCGGGTTTTCCTCTGCCAGGCGCCCGAACTCTGCCAGTCCCATGTTATGTTCCTGGGCAAGCTGGCGGAAGACTTCCCCTGCAGAGATCAATGAAAAACCGTGGCGTTCTGAGAGGTACCGTGAGAGTGAGGTTGTCCCGCTCCCGGGCAGCCCGCTCACGGTAATCCTCATCAAAGACCCCCGATGTTTAAGGATTTCCTTATCACCTGGCTTAACGTGATGGAGCAGATCATATACCAGATCATCCATGCCGGGATAACCCAGAGCACCGGAGCAAGCAGGCTTTGTAGCCCGGCATAGGGCAGCGTGATCGTGCTGGGCACCTCATTTAGCCTGTAGAGCAACCAGAAAAAGATTGGAACGGTCAGTACAAGGATGTATGCCATCGGCTTGAACTGGTTCTGGGACATTTCAAGCTGTTCCTTCATAACCCGGTCTTTTTTTGCATCCATTTTCTTGATTTTTTTCTCATCCTGAGAGAGCTGCGCTTCGCGATACTCGGTCTGGAACTCCTTCATCCTTTCCTGAGTCTCAGTCATTTTCTCGTAATCTATGGTATATTTCTGGATAACGGAGGAGTACAATCCCGTAAGAGCAGAAAGGATTACAATGAGAATATAAAAAGGAACCTTAAATCCGTCGATCAAGGGTGAGAATGCACCATCCATCCCCTGGCCGACTCCCACACGAAGCCACTCGACGCTGTAGGAAAACATCATCAGCATCATAAAGCCTAATGCAATGTAAATACCGTATTTATCCCAAACTTTTCCAAAATCCATAGGTTCACCTGAGCACGGCTGCCATATCCTCTGCAGCCCGTTCGAGGAGGAAATCAGCGTTTATCACAATTTTTACCGTGCAGCCGGTAAGCATTGCATATGCAGCAGCAATAGAGCGATTGAACTGCTGGTGCTCTGCTATCGATCGTGCACCCTCTTTGTCCCGGGATCGCGTTTCATCTGTCAGACGCCGCATGAGGATCTGGTCGTCATCCGTTTCAACGAGAACGATACAATCAGGCATAATCTCGCGCAGCACCCAGTCGGGTAATCCGGCAAGATACCCTTTCGGTGTCTTTACCGATGCATGCGTATCGATCAGCACGTTGCCCGGGACCTGTGCAATTGCCTGTGCAGCACGCTGTTGCAGTCGTTTCTGGACTGCACGGTCCAGCGTGCGCATCTGGTCCCGGTCCTGAACGATTTTGTCGTTCATGGCAACCTCAAACATAAAGGTGCCGAAATTAATGGATTTGTACTCGACACCTTCTTCTTTGATTTTCTTCAACGCCTCGTTGACGACCGTCGTCTTTCCGACGCCCGGTACTCCGGTTATGATGACCTTTTTTCCTTCCATCCTGGTCCCTTCCACGTCTTCACTCTTTACCAAAGAATGTCCGCATGAACGGGTACATCTCCATGATTTGCTGGCTTGCGATCTCCTCATAGAGACGGTACGTGATGCTTACCGTCAGGAGCAGTCCAGTTCCGCTCACACCACCGATGACACCAAAGAGGTTTGCACCTACGCTAAGTACACCAATAAAGACACCACCGATGACCGTGACACGGGGGATATACCGGTCAAGATACTTTTCAAGTACCTGCGGGTTCCTGCGGTAGCCGGGAATGGACATGCCCGATAACTGGATTTGCCGGGCAACATCCTTTGAATCAAGCCCGGCTGTTTTGATCCAGAAGAGCGCGAAGATCGCACCTCCGACCACCATGAATGTGATATCTACTCCGAGACGTAATAGAATCTGCCATGGAGCCTGCAGGATAGGGTAAGCCCACCACATCCAGTCAGATGGCCCATTGATCGGTGACAGGTAATACATTATACCGCTGACGGCTTGTGTACCTACGAATGTCCCTAAGAAAGTAATGCCAATATTATAGAGGAACAATCCAATCATCTGGATGTTAGCCTGTAAAACCCGGACGAGAATCATCGGCAGGACACTGGCGTAGATGAGTTTGACCGGGAAACGTGCCCGGGCTCCCCTCACCTGGGCGTGAGCAAGCGGGATCTCGATGCGCGTTGATTCGACATACACAATGATAAGGAAAATTGTAATCGTGGTAATGAATGCAAGCATATCCTTGCTAAAGTAGGTAAGATAACTTGCCCCATCCAGCCCGATTGCAACGAGGCGGGGGAAAAAACCGACCGGATACGGATCGGCAACTGCTGCCCACTGAATAAAACCGTTCACTAATGCCTGGGATATGCCGGCAATGATGAAGAGACCGACCCCTGAACCGATACCCCATTTTGTGACTACTTCATCCATAAAGAAGATGAGGAGGCCTCCGATACAGATCTGGATGAAGATGATGAAGGATACAGCAAAGAGGTTGCCGCCAAAGAATTGCTGGGCGATTACCGGGTCGGGCTGAATGAAACCCCCCACAAGGCTCGGAGCAGCTTCAATGACAATCATGACCATGACAAGAACCTTCTGGAGTCCCATGTACATGACCTGCCCG
>DATMWO010000121.1:0-4072 GCA_035562475.1 Methanoregula sp. | reverse complement strand
TCACTGATTTCATCCAGAAAAATTGATCCTTTATGGGCCAATTCGAATTTTCCCGGTTTCCCTTTCTTTCCCGCGCCTGTGAATGCTCCCGGTTCATATCCGAATAATTCCGCTTCGAGGAGATCCTTGGGAATTGCCGCGCAGTTCAGACGAACGAGGGGGAATTTATGCCTATCACTTGAGCGGTGGATGGCATGGGCAAAGAGCTCCTTGCCGGTTCCGCTGTCTCCCATGATGAGGACAGGTGAGTTGACGCGTGCTGCCCGTTCGGCCGCCTTTTTCACTTCTACCATGCCGGGGCTTTTGCCTATGATATTTTTAAAGCTGTATTTTGATGATCGCAGGCTCTCCAGCTCTTTTTCATAGAGCTTTACCTTTGATTCCAGGAAACTGAGTTTCTTTGCAAGAATCTCTACATCCTTGACATCTTCAAACATGACTTGTCCAAAAACCGCCACCATCTTCCCATCAATCCGGATAGGCAGACGCTGCACTACCATATCGCGACCCTGAATACGGTGTGGGTGGTTAACTTCCGGGATGCCCGTATCGGAAACTATGTGCATCCTTGTATTCTCGATAACCTCAGTGCAATGCTTCCCGATTTTTGCTTTTGGATCCATGCCGAGGAATTTTCCATAGGTCTCGCTGAAAAAAATAACTCGACCTTCAGGGTCAGTAATGAGAACGCCATTGAGAATATTATTCAGGACGGCTTCATAAAGACGAATTTTTTCATTAAGCATCTGGACAGTTTTAGGTTCCTCCATGGTTTCCCTCCTTAAAGGACAAAAAACTTAACCTTTATTCATAACCCAGGTTGCAAAACGATCATTCCACTTCTATACATTAAAGATTCGGGGAATGAAGATCACACTAAAGTCCATCTCCCGCTTTTATGTTATTTCTTGGCCTCTTGAGGAGCAGGCTTTGGCTCCGTCTCTGATTGAGAGGGGGCTTTTCCTCTTTCACTGGCCTTTTTCATGTCCTCAATGTCCTTGACTACACTCGATGCGGACCAGTCCGACTCGCTTTTATCAGCCTTCTTCTTCGGTTCACCGCCACCGTTGCACGCGGTACTGAAAGTCACCGCAACAGAAATCAATACTATCAGGATTAAGGTCAAAAATCGCCTCATAGGAATACCTCCTTTTTTGCGGCAGAAAAATTTCCTCCTTATGAAAAAAAATATTGATACCTCAAAAACTCGGCTCGCGCATATTTATAACAACTTTTCCGACCAAAGTCGAGAGGCATTGTCTGCTATAAATAATTCATGTTCATACCTCTTACTCATTCACGTTCAACAGCTCACCCTTGACTGCCAGACCAATCTTCTCAAGGATATAGGGTTTCCTGACGTAGGCGCCTGCTCCTAATTCCTGAGCTTTTTTTACCCTCTCCGTTTCGGAAAAACCACTGACAATAATAGCCTTTTGCTTCGGGTTGATTTCAAGAACCCGCCGGTATGTCTCAAGGCCATCGATTCCGGGGTCCATGATCATGTCCAGAACCATGAGATCAACCTTGTTGGTTCTGATATGCGAAACGGCTTCTTCACCACTGGACACAGCGGTTGCATCATACCCAATTCTGTTCAACATGGCCACCGCGAGCTCTCTCTGCTCTTTGATGTCATCGACCACCAGGATCGATTCGCCCCTGCCCGTATACTGATCGGGAGAGATTTCCTGCTGGTCACCGGCTAATTCTTCTCTCGTTGCCGGGAAGTAAATCGTGAATGTGCTCCCATTCCCATCCTCACTATGCACGTCAATGTATCCGTCATGGTCCTTCACTGTCCCCCAGACAACGGTCAATCCGAGGCCGGTTCCGCTCCTGCCCATAACCTTCTTTGTATAGAACGGCTCAAAAATCTTCTCAATTTCCGCGGCTGAGATACCTTTGCCAGTGTCGGAGACAGTCAATACCACATAATCTCCTTCGCGCACATCATCATAACCACGGATTGGTTTGTCGAGATAGCGATTTTCCGTCCTGATAATCACGCTTCCCCTGTCTGAAATAGCTTCCACGGCATTCGACACAAGGTTCATCAATGTTTTCTCCAGATGCACGGGAGAACCCTTGATATGCAACAGAGCCTTCTCAATACCCGTCTCAATGGTCACATATGGATGATATGCCTTTAACCTCTCAAACTCCGGACTCTTGAGATAATCCGAGATCACCGCGTTCAGATCGACAACTTCGGAGACTGCCACACCCCTTCTGGCCAGGGTCAGCAGATCCTGAATGATCGCGGCCGCTCTTTGGCTGGAGCTCAGGATACTGTGAACATACCGTTTCAGATTCTCCTCTGCGGGAATTTTTTCCCGAAGCAATTCAGAATACCCTACAATCACGCCAAGCACATTATTCAAGTCATGAGCAACACCACCGGCCAGAGATCCCAGTGCCTCCATTTTCTCTGCCCTGCGTAAACGCTCCTCAAGCCTTTGCCGCTCCTGCTCGATTTTTTTACGCTCCGTAATGTCCCGGGACGCGCCATGGTAGCCTATGATATTCCCTTCGTTATCACGGATGGCGCTTATCACGCTTTCATGCCATACTGTGGAACCGTTTTTATGGTAATACTCCAACTCTAATGTTACCGTTCTGTCAGGATCGACACTGTTCTCACGATCAATGCGCAATTCGCGCCAGAGTATTTCCTGAACCTTTGCCATTGATTCGGGGGTTATCCTTTCAACGATAGACTGTTTCATTCGTTCTTCCAGGTTATAGCCAAGGGCTTTCGAAACAGAAGGACTCACGTATTGAACCATAAAATGAGGATCGAGCGTCCAAATTACGTCACTCATTCTCTCGGTAATGAATCTGAATTTCTCCTCACTTTTTTGTAATGCCTCCTCTGCCTGCCTGCGATAGGTGTTGTCACGGATACATTCTATGGCGGCATAGATCTCCCCCTTGGAATCACGCAACACGGACGCGGTTGCAGAAAGATGAACATTTCCTGGTGGCAGATTAGGCGTAAAGGCTTCACCGAACACTTTATCACCCTGACGCTGTATGGCAGTATATTTTTTTTCCATTTCCGGATTTGGATGGAGGGCAATATCTATGAGAATGGGCCTTCTGTCGCCATAGAAGGGGAGGGCGTACTCGTAATTGTCCTTGCCGAGCATTTTTTCGGCCTCGACGCCCGTCATTGCTTCTATTGCCCTGTTCCAGGCAATTACTTTTCCATCCCTGTCGATGACGAGCGTTGCGTCAGGCAGGAACTCGATGATTTCGGAAAGGATCCGCTGGGATTCCCTCAGCTCGTCTTCCGCCTGCTTCCGTCTGGTCACATCACGAAAACTCCAGACCCTCCCGATAATTTCATTTCCCATTTTCTGCGGTTGCGAGTATCGTTCAAAAATCCGGCCGTCTTCAAACTCCAGTACATCAAAACTTTCTCCCCCCGGATGGGAATAGAGATATTGCACTTTCTCGATGAAACTATCAGGATCTTTCAGTTGATCCACCACAAAGTTTAATAATGCATTGTCATCTCTCAACGCTGCCAGCGATTCAGGAATGTTCCACATAGACAGGAATTTTTTATTGAAAATTAGCACATGACCATCTTTATCAATAACAAGGATACCGTCGGTGGTAGATTCTAAGGTGGCGGATAAAAGAGAGATGGATTGTCGCAACATTTCCTCTGCGCGTCTACGATCGGTAATGTCGCCAAGAAAATTGAGCGTTGCTGGTTTTCCCTCCCATAATGAGATAAAAGCCGAGTGGATCTCTACCCATTTCACGCCCCCATCCTTCGTCACGACCCTGAAAGAATAGGTGGGAACAACGGCATCTCCGCGCATTCTTTGCGTATAGCGGTCAAATACCAATTTGCGATCGTCAGGGTATATAAACTCAGTAAAGGGTTTTGATGTTAATGTTTCTGCAGAATAACCGATGAGTTCTATTGTCGCTCGATTGACAAACTTTAGCCTTCCGTCCTGGACAACAAAAATCGCCTCCCCCGCGTTTTCCACAACCAGACGATATTTTTCCTCACTTTCAATGAGTTCTTTCTCCGCCTGCTTGCGGTCTGTTA
>DATMWO010000120.1:0-2330 GCA_035562475.1 Methanoregula sp. | reverse complement strand
GCGATTGGTAAATCTGCCATGTTTTAAACCTCAAAAAGAAATCCTATTGGTATATATAAATACTTTTTGGGAAAATCCCTCATTTTATCCAGCATTACGATATTGGAACGCATTTTGTTAAGCAAGTGGAAAACGAAGCGCAAAATTTCGCAGAATATTTTTTAAATACATTAAATCGGTTCATTCTAAAAACAGATTGATTATAGGGATTTTAAATTATTCCAACAAAGCAGCGGCGAGCAATAGCGCATTCGAATAATTTGGTGAGGCGCGCGAAGTATCCACGAAAATTCTGCTGATATTTACTACGGGCGCGCCGTGCCCGAGCCCCCCTCCCAGAAAGGTAAGCGTACGGAAGACCAGATTGCCGGAAATACCGTCTGGAGCGATGATCAGTCCGCAGGTTTCTACAGCATCCTCAATCAGGATCTCGCAGTGTTCTGCATCGCCAAGCCGTGCAACCAGTTCTGCTTCGGCCATACTCGCATCCACCTGGCTGTGCCTGCCAATATCTCCCAGCCTGCCGCCGGAAAGGACCCCGACCTTTCTTAACAGACCGAATTTTTGCGCAATCAGGCGCCCTTTTTTTATCAGTTCAAGTTTTTCAGGAACTGTCCATCCTTCATCTACACCAACTGGTGTGAGAAGGAATTTTTTACCATGCACCGTCTCAAGCAGCGCAATGCGTTCGAGGTGATCGACTCCCTCAGCTTTTTTTAACGCCCTGAGTGTAGAATTTGCGGGGAGCGTCCCTCGTACGGCAGCATCAATCCTGCCTGCCATGAGGTCATCGATAAGCGCCTGTTCAGGGTTTGTATGCTCCACTATCTGCACAGCATTCACGACATTTTTACCAGCAACAATTCCCGGTCGGCAATAACAGACCGTAATAAAATTCCCACTGACCTGTTTTGCGCTGTCAATAACTTTTTGCGCATCTTCTGCGATTCCGATGCCAATGCGTTTTATCGCGCCAGACATGCAACGTCCTCATCAGAAAGGTGCATGATACCGTCTTCGATAAAATCGAAGACCTGCGTTTCCTGCCCGTCGTAGGTTATACGCAGCTCCCGTGTGCTGTTGACTGTCCCTATCACCTGTGCCGTTATTCCGACACCAGAAAAGAGCCCGATAAGGTCCGGAATATGTGCTTTTTTCGCGGTCAGGATAAAGCCCATACCCGGGTACATCCGAATCCATTGTTCGAATGTCATATTGTTTGCAGCAAGGTTCGGCCTGGGGATCTGTTCAAGATCGATCTCTGCACCTTTTCCGCTGACTTCCAGGAGCATTCCCAGGGTTCCGATAATGCCTGGGTTGCTGATATCCTTACCTGCCGTAACCAGGTGACGTTTGCCTATCTCTTCCATAACGGCGATCTGTGCCCTGACTTCCCGGGCTGGTTTCATCGTGACCGAGTCCCAGTTAAGAGCGCAGGAAGGGTGAACACGTCCCGAGAGATCGATAGCAGCTACCACACTGTCCCCTTCTTTTGCGGTATGGCTGTAGATGATCGAGTCAAGCCGGGCTGAACCAAGAATTGAGACATCGATGACACTGTAGGGTGCATCCGGGTGCAGGTGTCCCCCGACAATAGGCACGCCAAACTGTGCGGATGCGTCATGCATTCCTTTAACCACAAGTTCCTGTACCGTGGTTTTCGCAATGGAGAATATATCCACCATCGCTATGGGATGACCACCCATTGCCGCGATGTCATGTATATTGACGAGCACTGAACAATATCCCGCCCAGTACGGGTCCGCTTCCATGAGCCTGCTCCATATGCCATCAGCTGCAAGGAGCAAAGCCTCACCATTATGCTCGATTACCGCTGCATCCTCCCCGAACGAGGCGACAACATGAGGGGCATCGATCTTCAAAGCCCTGACCATCTCTCCGATGGAATGCTTCCTCCGGACACCCTCATATTCCCTTACTACCTTTGCAATCGTCTCTGTGGAGCAGCTGTGGACCACGGTATCACCTGAAGAATGGATTGTTCACTATTTCGTGTATCGTAGTTTCACTTGATCAGAGATAATTTATTTGATATACAGTCAACGTGTTGGTATGGACTGGGCAGAAAAATACCGTCCCGCACGGCTTGAGGATATCGTCGGTAACACTACCGCAATCCGACAAATTGCGGCGTGGGCGATGAACTGGACGAATAAATCCAAGCCGCTGCTCATCTACGGAAAGCCTGGTATTGGCAAGACCTCCAGTGCGTACGCGCTTGCCAGCGATATGGGATGGGACGTTATTGAGCTCAATGCAAGTGACCAGCGGACTGCTGCCGTCATTGAGCATATTGCAGGAGTCGGGAG
>DATMWO010000119.1:0-2836 GCA_035562475.1 Methanoregula sp. | reverse complement strand
GGCTTTTGCAAAGCCTCCCCCACCGCCGCTGTGGCGACCCCCCTGGTGCGAGAGACCCGAATGCTGGAGCCATCACCACGAAAAAGAATGCATCGGAATCATAGTCACTTTTTTTCATTCCAGTTTTCGTCACATAATTTTTCGAAAATGTCATCGCAAGAATAAAAAAATTCAGGGGCTGGATTGGTACATAACCCTAATTTTTTAATGCTCCTACAGTTTGCCTTTTAAAAATTACCAGGAATATTATCAGGGAAAAGGGATTTTAACCATTTTATCGTAAAAAAAAAGTCCGTTATAAAAAGACTGCTACGGCGATTGTTGTTGTCCAGAGTCCGTTCTTGTCCCCCTCAGCAGACTGACACACATTCTGGGTTTTGATGATCTTACCGCTCGCCTTATAGGTCTGCTCCCGCTCTGACCATGCAGCATTTACATCAAATTCAATACCAAGGGTTGTTGCAAGCATGGTAGCTGCAAGGTCTTCAGCGTATTCGCCGGTCTTTTCCTGGGTTTCACCAAAAGCGTGGTGCTCAGATAAGTACCCGTATTCCTCTGAATCGCTGGGTAGAGCAAGGCCAATTGCGGCTGAAACCAGACGGTTCGGTTCATTGGTCTCATTTCTTGCCATGACACAAAAAGTAATACCCCCCGACTGGAGACATTTCAATCCTTCTGATTTTGATATCTGTTTACATTTTGGAGGGAAGATGCTCGAAACGTAAACAAGGTTGCACCTTTCAACCCCAGCTTTTCTCAATGCAAGTTCAAAGGATGCAAGACGGTCTTTATGCACACCAACCCCCTTGGTGAAAAAGATCCTGGTCGGGACATACATATTTTTTTATTGTATCTTTTTATTTCTTTAAGTTTTGGTCAAAAACGATGTAATTACACAGGATAAATAGGGGATACGTAGTATCGCGCCATTTTTTTTAACAATTTCCAAAATTCCCTGAATGATAGAGGGGATCCGAAGAAGTACTCAATAAAATCGTATGTTCACGCCATTTCACCGTATTTCTCTGCCTCCCTGAAATATGATAATTCCAGCAGACGTAAAAACGTCACTTCATCCAGTACCCTCAAAATTGTAAAAAGGGACGGCCATGACCTTTCCCCGCCTGAATAATTTTTTGTTGGTACCAGCACAGAATTTTATGGAGGGAAAATGAGCTGTGATCATTTTCCTCTCAAAGTCCCTGGAGTATTGCCGGCAGATCAGCAATTGTATCAATAACAAAATCTGCAGGAATATCTGAACGGTCATCGGAGAACCGGTCACCATATCGGGCATACACGGTCCGGATGCCCAGAATATGGCCAGGCTCGATGTCCCTCCGTGGACTGTCCCCGATCAAAATTGTCTCATCAGCGCCGGCTTTCATAATCTCAAGGGCAAACAGGAAAGGCTCCGGTGCAGGTTTTTTCACCTTTACCATGTCGTAGGTGACCATACAGCAGAAAAACGGCAGCAACCCGGTTTTTTCCAGACGAAGGGTCGCATCCCGGGAATGAGCGTCTGTTACAATTCCCATATCATACCCCAGTAATTGAAGTGATTGCAGTGTTCCGGTAACCCCCTCGTAGGGTGAAATGTGCTGAAGTTTTACCGTCTCGTATATCTGACATGCTTTTTTGAACAACCCATCACCAGGAATGCCTCTCTCGTTCATGTACTGGCGGATATTTTCATGGGATTCAAATCCATGGGAGGGAGTTAAAAAATAGGAAAATAATTCCTCTCCTTTATCCTGCCCGAGATGTTGTACAACCGCCTCGCATGCGGCAACCTGTGCCCCGACAAGGTCAAACAGGGTGTTGTCCATGTCGAACAGCAGGCACTTGACAGGTTTTTGAACGTTCGTTGTTACCATTTCTTGCTCTGTTTTTAATCCTGATTCTCTATTCAGTATGTCGATGATTACTATTATAAGTGCAGACCTTTTACCTGTCGCGATACCATAAAGAAACGTATTTATATAAGATCTTAATATTTCTGTGATATGAAATCCTTATTGTTTTTGGTTTGTGCAGTTTTGTTTGTGGGTATTCTCGCAGCTGGATGTACAACAACACCTGCACCAGTACCGACCCCGGTGACAACAGCGACACCGGCACCTACACCCGCACCCACTGCGGCCATTGTTGTAATTTCAGGTCCCGCCACGGATCCGGCACTGACGGGGAACTGGAATTTTAAGGGAGCAACAATCGCGGGATCAATGCCCGTTATTCCCAATGTCCAGATTACCCTGAAGTTTAACAATGACGGAACCTTTACTGGTTTTGGTGGATGCAACAATTACAATGGCGGTTACAATCTTACCGGACAGACAACGGAATTTGGAAAAACCATTACTATCGGACCTATCGCATCAACAAAAATGTACTGTGCTGATACCGCTGATCTTGAATCGAAATATCTTGCCAATCTCCAGAACACCAAGACCTACTCTATCACAAATAACAAGATGCTACTCAGGGGCTCTGGTTTAAACGAGCTGTCGTATGATAAGGTCTAGGATGATCTATTCTCATTTTTTTCCAGGAAAATCTTCTCTGACGTTACAATCCGGTTTTTGACATCTCCTGCCTCATATTCACCTGTACTGATTCGGTATTCCCACGAATTCTGCGTCTGTGACGATGAGAAATTGAAAGTGTCCGCATCGCTTGTGTATCGGGTAATACCCCCCAAAAAATTACAAAAATACCTGTTGAAATGAGAAGTGGTGACTGGCTTTATCACGATGTGTCAGGACAGTGTGCCAATGATTTTGAAGTTCGATATCATCGATAATTTTTGCTATCCCCCAATCGATAACCCAAGAAC
>DATMWO010000118.1:0-3260 GCA_035562475.1 Methanoregula sp. | reverse complement strand
CGATAGTGCTGTGTTACCTGTTCTGGGGATATCGCAATGCGCCCCATCCCCCTCGGGGGACTGGTGACGTAAGGGGGGCGATCATGCCAAAGGGTGTGGTTGTCACCTCATTTGGGGGCGGATTATTGATAATCACCTATTTTTTTAGTATCAGGAGAGGGTATTTCCCGAAATCGGAAGTAACGGGAAAAAGATACTCATCTTTGCGGAAATAAAAATTGGGGAGAATCATCTTCCAGCGACTGATTTCTTGTTTATTGACCCCCTTGCGCCAACCCTGTCCCCTGTGGGGGCGGGGGCGTCTGCAATTCATCGGTAGTAGCGGTATATTCGATCCCTGGTTATACAACGCCATCGCGACCGGGGCGCCATATTGGCGGGGCGGAGCCCTAGGAGCGTCTGCATTTTAGGTCCTTTGAACAGGAACACGTTTTCGATCTGAATTTAGGAACACGATTCTGACTACATTTTTTTTCGTCATTTCCTGTACGAGTTGGTGGTTACAATGGCACGATACCTAAAAATTTTGTTTTTTCAGGCTTCTTTGATGATCTCGCAGTTTAATGCAGTTACAAACCGCAGGTCAGAAAGTGATTTTCTGACAATCTCATCAATGTCCATCTTCTGCTCGTTCTCTTGTATCGTCTCCAGCACTGCAGCTGTTGCCGGCATATTCGGCACAGCCCGGCACGCAAGATCTCCCGGATGAGCATCAAAGGTTCCAATCCTGCGGGCAAGGGTGATGGTTTCTTCCTTGTCGTAGGTTATGAGGGGGCGTACTACAGGTACTGTTACCGCTTCTGAAATGACTGAAAGGTTGGCAAGTGTCTGGGAAGCCACCTGTCCGAGATTCTCGCCGGTCACGATAGCGAGCGCTCCTTCTTTTTCCATCAGATTGCCTGCTACCCGTTGCATAAAGCGCTTACAGATCACACAGCGATATCGCGGCGGGATGCGTAACTGGTCCATGCGATCATAAAGAAATTCACTGTTGGCGATCACCAGAGAAAGAGGATTTCCGTAACACCAGCGCGAAAGCCTGCGATGATTCTCTATCGCTGCCATAGTGACATCCTCTCCCGCCCAGCGGCCGGCATCCAGGTACAGGTGGGTGATCTCGCACCCCCGTTTCATCATCAGCCAGGAAGCAACCGGTGAATCAATACCGGATGAAAGCAATGCAAGAACCCGGCCCTGCGTTCCCCAGGGCAATCCTCCGGGTGCTGATATCCTCGAATCATATACAAGCCCCCCGAAGTCACGGATTTCGATGAAGATTTCATACTCCGGGTTATCCAGATCGACACGCAGACCCGGGATGTGATCATAGATGGCAGAACCGATAAGGGTACCAAGTTCCTGGCTGTTCGGGCCGGTTTTCTGCTGCCGTTTTGCCCGGACCGCAAAACTCATTCCCTCATGCAGTTTTTCTGATGCAAGAGAGATTGCTTCTGCGCATATGTCTTCAAGCCGGGTGCTTGTTCGGGTACAGATGCTCACATCAACAATACCGAAAATCCGTGATACAACGTCAGCGATCTTTTCCGGGTGATCGCCATAGATGAGGATGCGCCCTCGGGGGGTTTCGTAGTGACAGGTAAGATCGGAAGCCGAGAGTGCTTTTCCAATATTCCGGAGCAGCATTCCGATAAAATGATGCTTCACCGACTCGCTTTTTAAGAATAATTCCCCGTATCGCACCATCACGAGTTTTTCCGTGGTACTCATGTTCCTCATCCCTGTTGTCTGTAGTATAGTAGGTCTGGGGAGATAACCATTCGTGGTACCCTATCAACCGCGTGAATCGGGGAATAAATAAAGGATATTTACGGAAAAACCATCCCCACTAGTGATAGACAACGAAATCCTTTAATTTCACAAACGAATAGTGTACTGAAATGGCAAAAAAGGCAAGCAAAAAAATCGAAGCTGAACCGCTCAAGTTGTTTTATATTTTTTACAATCAGGAACGCTGGGACAACTGGTTGAAAACTCTCAAAGAATCGAGTTTTGAAGCAGATCCAAAAAGCGAGGAGCTGCCTGAAGGATTCCGGGTTCTGGACAGTTTCTCAGTCGATATCACCATATCGGTATTAAAGATCATCAAGCTTTACCAGAACAAACGGTATACTTTTGAAGAAGCGGTTGATAAGCTCTCGCAGGTTGAAATGATTGTAATGTCAGCTGCCCCCGAGGGAGATCTTGGAGAAATCGTTGAGATCCTGCAGCTCCCCAAACTTGTTCTCTTTGCCTCCTGCAGACTGTACCTTGCCGGTGGATTTACCAAAGATATCAAAACCCTTGTCAAGAAGGGCAGGGATGACATTGAGAAGGATATGGAGCAGGCACTCGAGTCAGCGGCAAATATCGGCGCCAGTGTCATTGACGGAGCGTCCTGCTGTGGCAAATATGTGAAAGATGATATTGAACAGACAACCCTTTTTGATGAGTGGCTTATCGAGTGCGAGCGGATGGGTGAGGCGATGGCCTCACTGAAAAACTTTGATGAGGGTGTAGGAGACGAGGATTGATCGCTGATCGGGCACGATTTCGTCATGCAAAAAAATTAGAACGGCTTGCAGGTTTTCGCCTTCCCGAACTGGCATTTTCCGGAACCATGCTTGAAACCCTCTCGTCGCGCCTTGATTATGATGCGCTCGATTTTGCCGTGAGGGAACAGATCCTCGCTTTTTTCAATGACTTCCTCCGCTGTGAATGCAAAGACTCCCCGTTATGCGGTTGCCCCGAGAAAAAATTTGCAAAAAAAGTAATCGAACTCCGGGAAAATGGTCTCGATCACCGTCAGATAGCTGCATCCATGCTGGATGAGTACGGGATTGAAATGTTTCCTGCCGATGTCCTTTCATTTCTGGAAGAATCCGTCCATGTACTCGAAGCCATTTCGGATGTGGCCCGTTTGCAGGGTCGCAGTGAGCTTGCAAAAAAGACGGATGAGCATATCCATCTGATTGAGCGCTAATTTTTTACAGATTATCAAAGGATTATCACTCATATTCGTGTTCTGTCTGTACTTAGCGGGATGCCCGGCATGATGGAACCCTGCTTTTTTTTAAAACATGACTATCAACATCGTTGGTAGTTGTTGGTATGATGGCAGTGTTAGTTGAGGTATCTCGTAAAACCGTGGGACCGCCGGGTAATTTCAATAATTTAAATCCAGAGTTACATTTACGTCCATTCCGGTTCTACGAACCAACCCTGTCAGATCTCTTAATTTATGGTTACATGAATTGACGTCA
>DATMWO010000117.1:0-7647 GCA_035562475.1 Methanoregula sp. | reverse complement strand
CGTATGAACTCCGCAATATCTTCATGCGTGACTTCCTGGCCACCGAGGCCGGCAATCACGCTGAAGACATCGGCCTTCTGCTGAGCCTGAATGGATTTTGCGAGTATTCCCCCGAATCCAAACGAGTAGTCCCGGTCGATCACGACGATTTCCCTTCCTTTGAGATCGAGGTTCGGAAACGGGCGCAGCCAGCGCAGGCGCATTGAGCCTGCCCTGACACCTTCCTTGCGTAGCGTATCAATGGCAACTTCAGCTTCCTTGCCGAGAGTACCCATGGAAACTATGATGATATCAGCATCATCACACCGGTAATCTTCGGTGAATCCGTACTTCCTGCCAAAACGCTTCGCGAACTCCTTCTCGGTTGCCCCGATTATTTTAACTGCATCACGCATCGAGCGTTCGATATCCCAGCGGAATTTAAAATGCTGGTCAGGGCCGGTAAGCCCGCCATATCCCGCAGGATTCTTCGGATCAATAGCATGGGGGAGGTGAATCGGCGGTATGAAATCACCGATTTCGACCGTATCAAGCGGCTGCATGATGTGACTCAGGGTGAAACCGTCAAGATTCACCATCACCGGCAACAACACATCCTTATGTTCGGCAATCCGGAATGCCATCAGCGTTGCATCGTATGCTTCCTGCACGGTGCTCACGTACACCTGGAGCCAGCCCGTGTCGCGTTCCTGCATTGCATCAGTATGCTCCGCCCAGATATTCCACCCGGGACCAATGGATCGGTTTACGTTTGCCATGACAACAGGCAGACGTGCACCCGCTGCCCAGTTTGTCATTTCATGCATGTACAAAAGACCATGGGAGCTTGTTGCAGTGAATGTCCGTACTCCGGTGATACTCGCACCGATGCATGCGGCCATCGCGGAGTGTTCACTTTCAACCGGAATATAACGACTTTTCAGTTCGCCTGTGGAAACAAACTCTGCGATTTGTTCGACGATTTCTGTCTGGGGAGTAATCGGGTATGCGGCCACTACTGCCGGTTGTACCTGTTTTACTGCTTCTGCGACTGCCTTATTGCCGGTTGCGATCTTTTTCATTCCTCCGCCTCCTCAGCAGCCAGTTTCTTCACATTTTTTGCGATATTCTGCCGGAGTAGTTCAAGCGTTTTTGCATCGATACCCTTAAACCGTCCCTGGGGTGCAAGATACTCTTCGAGAGGAATAGGTTTTTTCATTGCAGCTTTTGACTGGGGGTTGATGGAGAGCTTTCCGTACTCGCGTTCGTAGAGTATCCACATTCCGGATTTTACGGCAAGCTTTCCCATTTCGACAGATTTTTCCGTGGAATAACGCCACCCGGGAGGACAGGGAGCAAGGATGTGGATGAATGAAGGCCCCCGGAAGGTGAGTGCTTTCTGTACTTTCTTGAACAGATCCTGAGGGTAAGCAGCACAGGCAGTCGCCATGTAGGGCGGGTTGTGTGCGGCGATGATTGCATCGATGTCTTTTTTCGCATCTGTCTTACCGGTTGGCGTGGTGGTCGTGCGGGCACCTATCGGTGTCCCCCCCGACCGTTGCATTCCGGTATTGCCATATGCCTCGTTGTCATAGCAGATGTAGAGAAAATCGGTGCCCCGCTCAAAAGCACCGGACATCGCCTGGATGCCAATATCAAGGGTTCCTCCATCACCAGCATATACGATCACATTGGTCTTTTTTCCCGAGGCACGGAACGCATTTGACATACCCGATGCGCATGCAGCAGCAGCACCGAAAGCGATGTTGTAAACGGGTATATTGAATGCAGTGTTCGGGTAAATACCCTGTATGACACTTGTGCAGCAGGCAGGCACGACAAGAACGGTATCAGGTCCTGCCGCCTTGAGCACGTACCTGAGTGCAAGCGAATCGCTGCACCCGGCACACGCGGATGTACATTTCAGCACGTATTCTTCTTTAGGAATTTCAGTGATGGTATCCAGCTCCTGCGGTGATACATAATACGTTAGTAAGCGCGAAAAGAGATCGCGAAACTATCTTAATACATCAACATGGGTCAAGAAAAAAGTATCATATCGTGCATGACTCCGGTGCTCAAAAAGCATATCTGAATCACTTTCACCCTGCCCGGTGAGGTGTTTAAAGATATGGCAATTCAACAAGGTATGTGGGGAGGAAAAACCCCTCAGTGTCAGGTGCAGGATTATTGCACTTTACCCCTCCCGGCCTCTCATAAACCTTACAGAAACCTAAAAAACCAAAAAAAACCACTTTTCTTTTTGTTTTTTTCTGGATAAACGGATACGTCGGCGCATCCTGTCACATATCATAATATATTTCAGGATCATTTCTCTAATGTCTTCTATGTCTCTTCGCTCGCTCAATCTCCCCGGAGTCGGAACAAAATATGAATTTGAGACCGATAAAGGTGATACAGTTGCAATTTTTTTCACAAAAACCGGAACTATCCAGATGTACACCCTCCAGAAAGGTTGCAAAACACCCAGCGCAGCGGAGATGACTCTTGTTGAGGCGCGAAGACTGGGAAATATCCTCACCGGTGCGATCATGGAAGCGGACCAGGAAAGTGTCGAGATCGCATTCTCGGCGCTTGCCGATCTCCGGGTTACTATCCATTCGTTCATTATCCCAAAAGCCATTTCCGGAAAAACAATTGAAGATCTCCAGATACGGGCAAAGACCGGCGCAACAGTAATCGCAGTTTGCCGGCATGACAAGAATATCATCAACCCCCCTCCCGCATTTGTCTTTGAGACTGGCGATGCGGCTCTGGTTATTGGAGAAAGCGACCAGATCAGAATGTTTGAGCGCGAAATAATGGTGGATTAATGGAAGGGATCGTCCTCGCGCTATTCGTTTGCCTTCTCCTGGTGCTCATCACCAAGTACCTGTCGGTTCCTGCAATACCCTTCTATATTCTTGCCGGGGTATTACTGGGAAGTGCGGGGCTCGGGCTGGTCACTTCAGATGAGATCAGCCGCTTCCTGTCAGGATTGGGGCTGATATTTTTACTGTTCTTCATGGGTCTCGGATTGAAACCCGAGCGTATCGCAGCAAACCGCTCTTCAGTCCTCACCAGTGGGATCATCGATCTTAATGTCAACATGATTATCGGTTTTGTGGGGGCATACCTGCTGGGATTTTCGGTTACTGAGTCGCTTATTGTTGCTGCTGCATTCTATATTTCGAGCACGGCGATGGCAATCACATCGCTCATCGAAAACCGGAAGCTGATGCTCCGTGAAGCCGAGACCGTCATATGGCTCATGGTCTTTGAAGATCTTATTCTTATCATCTTTCTTGCCCTTATTTCAGCCGGTAACCAGAACCTGATCGTTTTCCTTGTGAAAATTCTCGGTGTTTTGGGAGTGCTTTATGCTTTAGCCCATTATGGTAAAGAATTTCTTATCTCGATTCTTGACCGTGATGACGAGCTTCCGATCATCTTCACGTTTGTTGCCGTGCTCACGACCGCCTCGGTCTCTATGTACCTGGGAATTCCCGAATCAATGATGGTGATCGCTCTTGGTGTTGCATTTGCAACAACGGATCCAGATGCTTTTGAGCAGCATGCTCGTCCCTTTAAGGACGTTTTTTTAGTCGTTTTCTTTGTTTTCTTCGGTGCCACTATTGACTTTTCCGGAGGGGTAAACTGGTTTATGATCACCATAATCTGCCTCCTCGCTATCGTGAGTAAGCTCATATCCGGTGTGCTAACCGGCATATTCATCCATGGGTCGGCGCTTTCTGGCCTGGAAATCTGGGGAAATACGATTGGCAGGGGTGAATTCTCCATTGCTATCGCCGTTCTCTATGGCTCCCCGCTTATCGGGACCACGATTGCAGCGATGGTTATCGTTACATCAATCGTTGGATCGTTTGCGGCAAAATACAGTTCATCGTTACGGAGAGGGATTATGCACCTGGGACGGAAAAAATCCCCGCCCCACCGGGTGCATCCGGGCCGTTGATTATTATTCGATCAGCACAAGCCCGATCGAGTGGATATCGGAATTCATGATCTTCCCATATTCATTATCCTTGCACGGGATCGTCTCAAGGTTCCATCCAACATTTCTGGCAGTTGCGAACACGTCCATACCAGCCGCCTCCATGCTCGGCCGCACCTTATCCATATGCCGGCACTTCCGGCGCATGCTTTCGTCCACTACTCCAGGTGCCTCCTCTGCAACACAGTGCTGGTGCTCGCAGTATATGCAGGGATAACCGCCAAACCCGAATGCCTTGTAAAAACCATCATAGAAGGCAGTCTTTTCAAGGAGGTGCATAGTTCCGTTCACCCAGATGATCAGGTCCCTGAACCAGTCATGAAAGTCATCCGGGATATCTTCAGGCCCAAACGACCCCCGACCAGGTACCCCGTCAAACCGGAGCAGCAATCCGGTGGAGTACTCGTCTATCATTTGGCGGGTTTCATCAGGAGACGGGGCATAGGGTGGACAGCCGAAATGCTTGCCATACCCTTTGCAGCCATACCGGCACTTGAACCTGACCCAGTGGGAAACAACAATTTTTTCCGGTGTTATTATCTTGACTTTCACACCCTTTCCGCTTGCAATTTTCGTGAGTTTTTCAATTTCATCCGAAATATCCGTAAACACACCCATCACTCCCAAAAGAGAGGATGAGAACGGGTACCAATAAAAGTTTGTGCCCGGCTCATTATTCTCATCAGGTGTCCCGCTCTGATTATTTGTTGTCTGACCCAGGATTAAACGGGAGCGGTATATTCAGGACCCACAGGTAACCCTTCTTTGAATGTCACAGGACAGGGATATCTCATAAAAACCTTCAGGATTTAACATGCGGATAGTGCACGATCTGCATATTATCAGCTACGAACGTGAATTCAGGACAAGGATGTTTGGGTCTATTCCCGGTTATCATACTTTTTGCCCCGCACTTCAATAATGCGCTGCACAACGAACCGTGAACTGCAGAGATCCCCGTTTTCGTATTTGCCGATACGGACAATTTCCGGAGCCAGCCCGCGTTCAGTGAGCTGCAGATGTAGTGTTTTTTCATCGAAATGCTGGTTGAATCCTATGGTAATTACATCAGGCTGGATCTCTTTTATCGGGCGGAACATATCCGTTTTATCCCCGAGAATTGCATGATCTACGGGTTTCAGGCCAGCGACCATCTGGAGGCGGTACTCTTCGGGAATGATCGGACTGGGTTTGTGTTTGACGTTTGCGTCCCGAGCAACGATCACCCAGAGCTCGTCACCCATTTTTTTTGATTCCTCAAGGTAGTAGAGATGCCCTGGGTGGAGGATGTCAAAGGTCCCGGTTGCGACTACCCGGCGAGGAATCACCCGATCACCTCAAGAGTGTGCGGATTTCCATCTGCAGTAAAACACTTCCAGTCATATTCGCGATACGGGTAGCCGATGATTAGGTGATATCGGCCGGTTCGCGGAAAAAAATTCACATCTGCATTCGAGGGATGAAGTATACCGTTTGGGTGACTGTGTGCACTCCCCGCAAGATGGGTGTCAAGCGGCATCATTTCAAAGAGGAGTGATGCGGAATCCTCTCCTGCAACCGTTCCCGGGAGCATATTCATCTCCTCAATAATTCCCTCCCGTTCGCGGAGCAGAGCAACGAACTCGTTGGGATGGCTGTTGCGCCCCATCTCAATGAGAAGTGAGAGGAGTTCCTGTCTGATTCCGCGGATATTCATGATTTTATTCCCCTGTCAGCGCGTAAGCGCAGTACCGATCTTTTTTGTTGTGTTCCGCAAAAAACTCTCGCAACAAAGAGAAGGAAGTCATGTTCTGGTATGGCATGATCATCCAACCCTTTTACCAAGAATGTCTGATATGAGTTCTGGAGAACTTCGTGAGGATATGTATTGGCTTACGGATGGCAATTCCGTTGCCTGAAAATCTGGTTGAGTATCTGCGTTCAACTGCCGATGACAAAAAAAATTATTTCCTGCCGGTCACTTTGATGACATGGTAACCGAACTGTGTCTTTACCGGGCCAACAATCTTTCCGGGATCGTTTTCGAAGGCAACTTTCTCAAACTCCGGTACCATCTGACCTTTACCAAACCAACCGAGGTCTCCCCCATCCTTCCGGGAGGGGCAGGATGAGAAGCGTTTTGCAACTGCAGCGAAATCTTCACCATCATTAATCCTTTTCATTATTCTGTTTGCCTCGTCCTCGGTTTTTACGAGGATATGGGACGCACGTGCCTGTTGTACCATACTTAGAAATGGGAGAATGATGGGATAAAAGAATTGATTATATGGAGAACAGATCCCTTTTAGAACTCCCCATCCTGTTCAAAGCTCCTGCCATACCTGATTGCCAGCTCAGCTTTGTATAATTCTCTTCCAAGATAGGCTGCATGATCAAGGAGTGAAACATCCTCATGCGAAAGGATGGTGTATAGTACATCCTGCCAGTGCCTTCCCCGAACAGCCTTGCCGTGGATCGCTGCAATAATGTAATCACCCTCAATGCCGATACGGAAGTTGCCTTTTGGATCATACGTGATTTCAGCGGGCATTTTCTTTGCAGTGGTTATTGTATCATAGTCAAGCGGGGGTTCACGCCTTTTCCGCTTTTCCTTGAGCACAAGCATATCGATGCCGAGATCTTTTGGATAGGGGCGGTCAGTGCAAAGTGACATCATTTCTGTCGCCCGACGCATCTCCCGGATTGATCCCCTGGTCTTGTCCGAGTGCTCGCTGGTAAAGATTATTGAAGCGCCCGCTTCGTATGCCATGCCGGCAAGCAGTGCATTGACTCCAATGGAGTCTGCATCGAGAAGCTCAACAACGTTCCCTGCACCAAAGAAGAGCGGGTATTCCGTATCCTTAAAATGTTTCAGGGAAGTGACAAGACCGGAACCAACAGGCCGAAGTAAAGGATCAGCAATGATACATTCAATGCCTGCACGTTCTGCAAGCGCAAGGTTCTTTTTAAGCGTGCTGTTGCCCGGTACAATAACGGCTGCAACCCCTGCATCCGCAACATCTGCACCCACTGCAGGAATATTGGTCTCCTGCAGGCTGAGGATAATATCGGCCCGCACCAGTGCTGCACGGATCAGACCAGGGTGTTGGGAATCAACAGCAAGAGGGCGGTCGATATCATCTAACAACGAGAAGACCCGCGAAACATCCTCCGGTATAGCATCGAAGCCAAACCCAAGGTCAACGATATCGGCACCCGAACCAAAATAGTGTTCTACGACTTCCCGGATATTGGGACACCTGTGGGCATCCATAACTTCTGCAAGAACCTTGATCCGTGATTCGTCACCGATCTTGGTATCCCGGATCACAAAATCGAATCCGGCATCATGCTCCCGTTCTCCGATTTTTTTGTACGCAGCTTCTGCTTTTCTCCCGGCAAGAAAGTCATCCGCCGGAATTGTGCGCGAGAGCGTTATCGTATCGAGGAGTGGAAGGATCATCGCAAGGTCTGCAGCATGCCGGGGACCACGGTAAACAGGGACGCCAGTCTCACGTTCTACCTGTTCAAAAGATGCAGTGCACATACCGGAAACGATTACCAGATCATACTCTCCTTTTTTTATGAGAACATGGAGCATGTGGGGAGTAAGAAACGATGCAATTTCTCCCGTCACCACTACCTTCGCGTCATAACCCGCCGCCGCACATTTT